>JAZGHI010000286.1:0-7925 GCA_036480955.1 Candidatus Adiutricales bacterium | reverse complement strand
ATGTGGGAGATGAATTAAAAATTTACCGTCAACCTGAGTAAATTAGACACTTGGCATATAATTTTGCATAATTAATAGCATAATTCCAATCCAAAATAAACCGGTGGTAAGTATTCGGCCAGCATTTGGGAAGGTAAAAAACATGGAAAAATCTGAATCAATCTTGGTAATAGGTGACTCTGGCCTGATCGGCTCCGCGCTGATGGAGCTTTTTTCCGGTGAAAAAATGCACGGTCTCGACAAGCCAACCTGCGACGTGACAAATCCGGATGAAGTTTTAAGTGTATTTAAAGAATTGAAGCCATCCGCCGTAATTAACGCTACAGGATTTACAAACGTCGATGGATGCGAGTCCGAACCTGAAAAGGCTTTCGAGCTGAACTCTAAGGCCCCGGAAACATTGGCCCGGGCCTGCCGCAGGTTCGATTGTCTTCTGGTTCATCTGAGCACGGATTTCGTATTCGACGGTTTATCACAACGGCCTTATAGGGAAAATGACCCCACCAATCCCATCTCAGCTTACGGGCGGACCAAACTGGCCGGGGAAGAAGCCGTAAAAACAGAGGGTAAGGATTGGCTTATGGTACGCACCGGCTGGGTGTTCGGCCATCAGGGCAGGGACTTTGTTCGAACGATCTTGAAACTCGCCGGTCAGAACAACGAATTAAACGTGGTGGACGACCAGACCGGATGTCCGACCTACAGTCTGGACATTGCCCGCGGCATTATGAAATTGATCGAGGTCGGGGCTCGGGGAACTTTCCACCTGGTAAACGCTGGACAGACCACGTGGTTCGGCCTGGCCAAGAGAGCCCTTTCCATTTCGGGCTTTAATGACGTTACCATAAACCCCATCACCAGCCAAGAATTGGCCAGACCGGCCCAAAGACCGGCCTATTCCGTCCTCGATACCTCACTCTTTCAGAACACCACCGGTATAATGCTGAGATCGTGGGAAGAGGCCTTGAACGCTTTTCTAAAACGAGGTGAGGTAAGATCATGAGCCGTGAGTATCCTTCCCGGCCATTTGTGGCCGTGGGTGGGCTGATTTTTAAGGGTGAAAAAGCGCTTCTGGTAAGGCGGGTCAAGAACCCGGGACGCGGTCAGTGGTCCATTCCCGGTGGAGCCATAAAAGCAGGTGAAACTCTGTCCCAGGCCCTTTTACGGGAAATGCGGGAAGAGACCAACCTTGAAGTGGAAATAGGGCCGTTAGTAGAAGCCGTGGAGAGGATCGTCCGTGATCCGGAAGGAAAAGTACGGTTTCATTACGTTATCCTGGATTATTTATGTTTCGCGCCCCAGGACGAACCTAAACCGGGCTCGGACGTCTCGGAAGTGTGTTTTGCCTCCGCAAAGGATTGGCCTGGATTTGGACTGGACCGCCTGGCCTTGGACACGCTTCACAAGGCCTTGGATATGGTTAGAAAATAGCACGGGTCGGTTCAGTCAAATCCGCAATTTCTGCATTCACTAAACACCCTGACGTTTGAACACTGTTCCCATTAAAGTCTGGGCCTAGTATGCTTAGGGCCATAGGATATCTTAGGATAATTGCTTTAAATGAGGTTTTTGAATCAACTGCATTGGAGACTTTCTCATGGAACATAATTCTAAAAAGACAGACGAAAAACGGCAATCAGAGGTCCGGCGGCAGCAGGACGTGGTCATAAGGGCGACCCTGTCTCAAATTAAAAATAAGTACCTGGTCATGAGCGGCAAGGGTGGCGTGGGAAAATCCAGCCTGGCTGTCAATCTAGCCGTCTACCTGGCCGAAAAAGGAAACAAAGTCGGGTTGCTGGACATCGATCTCCATGGCCCCAGCGTGCCTCGAATGCTTGGTTTGTCAGGCAGGATGGAGGTGGGCAGCGACAGGAGTATCCTTCCCCAGGCCTGGAGCCCTAAACTGGCCGTAGTCTCTATAGAAAGCATGTTAAAAGAACGGGATGAGGCCGTTATCTGGCGCGGGCCAAAAAAACTGAACGCTATCCGGCAATTTATATCAGACGTCTCCTGGGGTCCTCTGGATTACCTTTTCATTGACAGCCCGCCGGGTACGGGCGACGAACTTTTAACCGTTGCCCGGATAATTCCAACCGCTCAAGCCATTGTGGTTACAACCCCGCAGGAGATTTCCTTGGCCGATGTACGCAAGTCCATATATTTCTTGAAAAGACTAAATTTGGAGGCAGCCGGTCTGGTTGAGAACATGAGCGGATTTGTCTGTCCCCATTGCGGAGAAGCCACGGATTTGTTTGGTCGGGGCGGTGGCCGGACCCTGGCCGAAGCCGCGGATTTAACTTTTTTGGGCGCCGTGCCTCTTGAACCGGGTGTTGTTCAGGCCGCGGACGCCGGACGGCCTTATGTCATAGAAAATCCGGAGTCGGAATTCACACAGGCCATATCCGCGATTGCGGCGAATTTATAGCCAATCATTTTTCATGCTTTAAGAATCGTCACGGATAAGGCGCCAGCTCCTCTTGGCGCTGAACCACCGGAATTCTGAGCAAGACCCACCCGGGCGCCCGCCACCTGTCTTTGCCCGGCACGTCCGGTAAGATGCCAGAAGAGTTCCACCACCTGGCGGATACCGGTCGCGCCGATTGGGTGCCCCTGGCATTCCAGGCCACCAGAAACGTTTATGGGGATCTTACCACCCAGGGTGGTGTGACCGGCCTCAGCAAACGGCCCGCCCTCCCCTTTCTCGCAGAACATAAGAGCCTCTGTACTGCTGAGTTCACCGAAGGCCGTAGCATCGTGAACCTCGGCCAGATCAATATTTTCCGGTCCTACACCTGCCCGCTCGTAAGCCCTTTTGGCCAGGATGGTCAATGCGCCATCAGATCCGCCCTCAAGGGGCTCACCGCTGGTCAATAGACAGGCTGCGATTTCCGCGAAGTTCTCCGCCCCGATCTTTTTAGCAAACTCTTCGGAGCAGATAATGGATGCCGCCGCGCCGTCCCCGATGGGCGAACACATTGGCCGTGTCAAAGGATAGGCCACCTCCACATCGTTCAGAACTTCCTCCACGGTAAACTCTCTCTGGTACTGTGCCAGCGGATTCATGGAAGAATGATAATGATTTTTCGAAGAAATAACCGCGAGCTGACGCTGAGTGGTGCCATACTCTTTCATGTGCGCGCGGGCGCCTCTGGCATAAAAGTCCATAAAAATACTTCGGTCCGCGGTCTTTTTCTTTGCTTTCTCACCGCTTGCTTTCCGGTCCTGGTCAATTTTCTCCTCAGCCTTTTTCATGCTCTCGGTCACATCGGACAGACGTTCGACATCCATGGCCGCGGTAAAAATTTTAAATGATTTCGCCTTGTCTTCCGAATACATCTTCTCCATGCCCAGCACCAGGGCCACCTCTATTTCGCCCAAAGCCACCTGGGCCCAGGCGCCGTTAAGCGCTGTGGCCGAGGAAGCGCAGGCGTTCTCCACATTGACGATCGGGATACCGGTAATTCCCATGGTATGGAGTACGATCTGCCCGCGAATCATCTCCTGCCCGTCGAAAATTCCTTGGACACAATTGCCGACCCAGGCCCCGCCGAGATCCTTTATACCAATGCCAGCGTTACTGAGCGCGCCGGTGACCGCTTCAGACACCAGGGATTTCATGTTTCGAGACGGCTGTTTGCCGAACTTTGTTACTGCACCGCCAATTATTTTTACTTTTCTCATGATACTTTTCATCCTTATCTTAAGTGGTCATCTTCTTATAAACGATGAGCCGTTACTGTTTAATCTAAACGATATAACCTGACAGGGCCTGGATACCCAAACAGTTAGTAAGTTTCTGTTCACGTCGAAGTATCCATATTTATTATAGAAAAGCCGCTCCAGTAAGCGCCAGAGCGCTGTTTTCTCCATCCTCGATCATGGAAGCCTTGGCGTCGCGAAATATTTTTTCAATGGGATATTCCTTACTCAAACCATTGCCGCCGAATATTTGAATAGCCTCGCTGGCTACTTGAAACGCTGCTTCCGTAGAGCGGCATTTGGCGGCCATAGCGTGGGGTATCGATCCAGGAGGATTGGCGGCGTTATAAGCCGAAACCCTTCTGGATAAGGAACGGGCGGCTTCGACCTTGTTAAACATATCCATTAGCTTCAATTTGATATTCTGGTGCTCAAAGATAGGCACCCCGCCTTGGATGCGTTCTTTGGAATACTTCAGAGCTTCGTCGAAAGCAGCTTTGGCCAAGCCGCCAAAAAGGACGCTCATCCCTGTGTTGGCGCCGGTAAATATTACCTTCAACCCGCGTTGACTTACCGTCGGATCAGGAACAACCATATATTTTTTCGGTATTTTTACATCCTCAAAGAATATTTCACCCTGGTTTAAGGCACGCTGTCCGATTTTATTCAACGGTTTGCCTTTGGATATACCCGGCAAGTCCAGGGGCAGGATGCAGATAACTGAACCATGCATGCCTTTTGACGGGTCCAGGTTGACATGAAGAGTGGCGTGGGTAGCTATGGTACCGTCACTGACCCAGGCTGATTTCTGGCCGTTGAGAATGTATTCGTCGCCTTTTTTAACGGCCTTGAGAGAAGGTCCGCTTTTAGGATCATTAAAATCGGGCTGGGGACCGGATATCCAATCCGAACCATGGTCAGGCTCGGTAATGGCCCAGCATCCTATCATACTGCACTCGGTATCCTCGCAATAGTCTCTCGCCCAGCCCTGGAGCTCCGGATCGTCCGACAGGGCCGCGTATCTGAATGGGTGACCCGCTACACCCAGGCTGATGGCGAGGCCGGAATCAGCGTAACCGAACTCCTCGGACACGAGCAGGCCGGATAACCTGTCCATATCCTCAAGCATACCCCCAAACGCCTTGGGCATGGCCCTTTTGTGAAGACCCAGTTCGCGGTATTGTTTGAAAACATCCCATAAGGGAGATCCATCGGCGATAACATCCGCCGGATCAGCCATGTTGTCCAACTCGATGCCAAGGGGACGCATGACCTCCATGCCAAATTTTCTAGCCATATCACGCATGGCCTTCTGTTCATCGGTAAGATCGATATCCAGGTCCGGATAACTCATATTTCCCTCCTTAAACTTGGGTAGAAAATAATCTGATTCAACAGATTTTTCTTATTTATCCGGCATTCTACTCCATGGTAATACCGCCAGTCAATCACCACCATGGTCTAAGCCCAAGCGCTCGTACTGTTAAGAAGTTACACCGAAACGGGAAACCATTGCCCTGTTGTGCCACGATTTTATCAAATGCTTTAAGATGATAATTGTACAGCCCTGAATCCTGTGAGAGGAAACCTCTGCTTAAAACTCCGCCCGGGTAAAACATCTGACTGGGACTTTATGGAAGGAAAGCCAGTGAGAGGCCCGCTCAGTGTTTTCTATAGCTGGATATTATGTCTTGTTACTCGAGTATACATAGATATAATAGGATTAGCACGCTCATATTCAATTACCATTTAAAGAACTCTGATCTATAAAAGGACAAGTAACATTTCATGAGCAAGAAATCCAAGAAGAAACCAATGTCTTCCAAACGCATCAAAGGAAAGGCCTCGAATCAAAAATCCCGGGCCGATACGCCGGCCGCTCAGACCTCAACCTCCCGGCACCAGATAGTGGATGTACTCAGGGGCTGCGCCATCCTTTTGATGTTCGTCTATCACTTTACATACGACCTGAATTATTACGGCGCAGTTAGGATCATTTTTAATTATGACCCATTCTGGCTGGGTTTTCGAACCTTGATCGTAAGTATGTTTCTAGGCATTATGGGATTCAGTCTTTACTCGAGTAAAATCCAGGGATTCAAAAAAGACCGTTATTTCAGACGTCTTGGCCTTTTAGTATTATATGCCGGTATAATCAGTCTGGTTACGTACCTGCTTTTTTCGGAGGAGATGGTCTTTTTCGGAGTGCTTCATTTCATTGCCGTAGCCACTGTAATCGGCCTGATATTCCTCCGCTTTTACTATCTAAATCTGGTGATCGGAGCAATCCTCATTCTCCTTGGCACAAATTTCGGCGATACCCTGTTCGATAAACAGGCTCTCCAGTGGTTTGGGCTGATGACATTCAAGCCGATTACCATTGATTACGTGCCCATTTTACCGTGGTTCGGAGTGGTTCTGATAGGCCAATTTGCAGCCCAATTCGGTGTCAGCCGTAGAGCTTTCTCAAACGTACTCAGCTGGTCCAGCCCTCACACGATTTTCCGCGTCCTGTCCTTTGGCGGCCGGCATAGTCTGCATATATACATGCTGCATCAGCCTGTTTTCATGGGTTTCCTTTTTATCGTCTTCCAGGTGCTGTAACGCGCCTCACTGTTTTCCTGAAAACTAAACCATTAGATGATCGTTATTTCGGTCTGAGCTGTCCCCAAAAGATCACCGGTCACCCAGTGGAAATACTCGATGGTCACGGGATAAGTTCCCGCGGCTATTTGCGCCGTATTAATCAACAGCACCCACCGCCTGGTGATTGTTTCAAAGGTTTACATGTAAGTTACCGGCGCCTTAACTCTTGAGCGAGTAAGGCGGAACCGTTGGAGGTGACTATACTTACCGATTGGGTCCGGCTCGGGCTGACTGCCGCTTTACCCCGGAACCGCCATTTTCCGTTCGGCTGCACTTCAGCCGCGCCCAAGGCTGTACCATTCAGGCTGAATCCCAGATAAACAGAGACCACGTTCCGGCCGATTTGACCCCGGATTTCACCGCCGGGATTGTCTACCGTGTGTACGTTTACATACATAGCGCCCGCGTTAAGACCAGCGACGAGATCCGCGAAGGTGTCTGTGCCACCGGCCGCGATTAAATCAGCCGCGGTCAAGGTACCCGATACAGGGGCAGCCAGGCCGTTGCAGAGCGGCGGCGCGCCCACTGGCCCGTTATTCAGGTCGGTGCACAGGAAAAGATTTACCTGTCCGTTTTCACCCGCCAAGACGGTGTGGATGTGCGCCTGCCGGAACGCGGAGGAAGCGTCGGCGATGTTGAACCCCTGCAGGGTGTAGTTGATTTCCTGAACCGTTTCATCAAGGGTCATGGTGAAGATCCCTCTGAGTGGTGTCGTAACCGCCGGTACTTCCTGGGCGCCGAACAATTCAGTATGAAACATGGTCCGGCCCGGAAGGCCTGTCGGCTGGGCAAAACCCTGATTTGCGCTGGTGCCGTTGATAATCCACTTCATCTGCTTCGTGCGCAAAGAAACCTGCCGCAGGGTTACATCTTCGACTATGACATTCACCGTGGCCGCGGCCGGTCCCAAAGCCGATTTCAGGCCGCCTGTGTCCTGGACCACGTACTGAAACGTATCGATCCCCGTGAAAAAAGCCGGCGGGGTGTAGTCCAGCGTGGTCCGGCCGGTCATAATGTTAATCGTTCGCTTGACGGTCCCGCCCTTAAGTGAAGTGCCTGTAATGACGTAGTCGCCGGTAGTTCCTATTGATACGGCCTGAGGGTTAATGCCGTGCACATTAGTATTGAGCGGGTCGGCCGCATCGAATGGGTCGGCTCCCACAGCCCTTAGGTCGATATCATTGGCCGCCACCTCAATCCTTACCGGGCGTGTTGCGTTCATGGCCACACCGGCGATGTCGTTGACAGCCACCGGCGCGATATTCGCCCCGTCATTATATAGTTTGCCAGAAGCGGTAAACTCGGTGATGGTTATGGAATCGGGAGAGCCATCAATGTCCGCATCACCCGGGTCGAACACGAATCCCGCGGGTGTTTCCAGGTTCGCCGCGAAGGCTACACGGAAGAAGTTTGTCCCGAGAAGGCTTCCCGTAACCGTGTGCGGTGTAGGAGCGATATCGGGCCCTGGCGATGCGATGTACCGGTTGCCGGTGGCCGGATCGATCAGCGCCGGGTCGGTGGCGAGTGGATCGACACTGGGGTGGACAAAGGTATCCCACGATAAAAAAGGGCCGGTACTT
>JAZGHI010000285.1:0-8335 GCA_036480955.1 Candidatus Adiutricales bacterium | reverse complement strand
GATGGCCGGCCCTTTACCTTGACCCGGTATGTCTTCGGCACATGGTATCTGGGATGCATAAGCCGGGCGGATAATTCGCCGTCGTTAGTCAGGATAAGAAGGCCCTCGGTATCCATATCCAGCCGGCCTACCGGAAAAACTCTGTGGTTTAAATCAGTTAAGAATTTGGTAATCGTGGGACGGTTTAGTGTATCCTTAAAAGTGACCAGGTAACCGGATGGTTTATTGAAAATGTAGTAGAAATTCTTCTTCCCAAGTTTGATCCTGCGGTCATCGACCTCGATTTTGTCTTTTTCCGGGTCAGCCTTTCGGCCCAGTTGTGTCACGATCGTTCCATTGACCTTAACCCTGCCTTCCAGGATCATCTTTTCCGCGCTTCGGCGGGAGGCCAGACCAGCCTGAGCGATTATTTTCTGAAGTCTTTCGTCCATGGCGGATAAAAATGAGCGGGCAGGTTTTGATTAAATATTCAGTCTGGCCTGAACGGTGTTTAAAACAAGCGGCCTTCGGCTGAATTCATGCTCAATGATTCCATCTCTTCGATTGTGGGCAAGGCCTCTAAATCCGGCAGCCCGAACAATTCTAGAAATTTTTTAGTCGTGCCGTAAAGCATGGGACGGCCGGGCAGATCCTTTCGTCCCACGATGCGTATCAGGTCCTTTTCCAGCAGGGTTCTGAGGGTACCACCCACGTCCACGCCCCGAATTCTCTCCATCTCGACCCGTAAAGCGGGTTGGCGGTAGGCGATTATGGCCAGCGTTTCCATGGCGGCCTTTGACAAGCGGGAAGGCGCTCTCTTTTTCAGCAAAAGTATATGCGGGGAAAGTTCGGGCCGTGTCCTGAATTGGTAACCTCCGGCCACACTCTTCAACATAAAAGCCCGGTTCATGTCTTCGTACTCAACGACAAGTTCATCGAGTGTTTTTCGGACCTGTGAAAGAGGCACTCCTTCGGTCACCCGGTTGACTTTTTCCGGTGAAAGAGGCGTGTCGGATACAAATAAAAGACCCTCGATCACTATCTTAAGGGATACGCTCATTAAAAATAGTCCTCTTCGTTTTCATCGGATGTGTCATCCGGGTCCGGAACGGCCGTCAGTCGGGACTCACCGGTGTAAAACACAGTGATGGTTAAATCGGCCGGATGCTGGAAAATGCGTATTAGTCCTATTCGTGCCAGTTCCAGCAGCGAGAGAAAGGTGAGGATAAGCTCCAGTCGTGACCGGTCCTCGATGAAGAGGTCTTCAAAAGATTCCTCGCCACTTACCTTAAGCAGCTCAATCACCTCCTGGATTCTCTGCTCCACGGTCTTTAATTCGATCTGGATCTCAATGTCCCTGCCGGAATCTACTCTGAGAAGTACCCGGCGGAAGGAGTCGATCAAGTCGAAAAGGCTGACCGGGACAAGTTCCTCTTCGTCCTCATCCTCGAATTCGTCCAGGAAGTATTCTCTCAAAAAAACATCCCGATTGAGCAGTTCCCGGCGTTCCAACGCCTCGGCCGCGTCCCTGAGTTTCATGTGTTCAAGGAGAGGCCGCACAATGGCCATCCGCGGGTCGTCCTCTTCCGCCTCGGTTTCGTCACTGGAGATTGGCAGCAGCATTTTTGATTTGATCTGGGTGAGAGTGGCGGCCATGAGCAGGAATTCTCCCGCGAGTTCAATATTGAGGGATTTCATGGACTCCAGGTAGTGGAGATACTGGGTGGTGATGAGAGCGACCGGGATATCATATATATCGACCTCATTTTTCTTTATGAGATGGAGAAGAAGATCAAGCGGCCCCTCATAAATTTCAAGTTTTACAGACAGGTCCATAATTGCTTAGTCCACCCGCCGACAGAAGCTTAAATACCTTTCAACAGTAGATCGGCCATGGTATTTATGATCGGAAATAAGACTGTAGAGACTAAATTCGTGAAAATCAATATTAAAAGTATGATGAATCCATACGGTGTTATCCGCTCATACTGGATAGCCAGGTCCCTCGGGAGTATGCCCATGAGGATGTTGCTGCCATCCAGCGGAGGGATGGGAAGGATGTTGAACGTGGCCAGACCCAGGTTAATATAAACTCCCAGTTGAGCCACAGCCACTACGGGTGTGGTAACGGGCCCGAATGAAAAATCGAGCCAGTTATTGAAAATATGATAAATAAGAGCGAAACCGGACGCCAATAAAATATTGGCTGCAGGCCCGGCCGCGGCCACCCAGATCATGTCTCTTTGAGGATTCCTCAGGTTATGGGGATTCACCGGAACCGGTTTTGCCCAGCCGACCATACGGGTAATCACAAAGACGAGAGTCCCTATGGGATCAAGGTGTTTAAAAGGATTTAGGGTCAGCCTTCCAGCCAGCCTGGCCGTAGGGTCTCCCAATTTATTCGCTACCCAACCATGAGCCACTTCGTGTACGGTTACGGCCAAAAGGATCGGTACGGCTAGTAAACTTAAAATAAGTAAGTAGTCTTCCATCTAGTATCCATTCTCTGCTGTTTTTAGTTAACCTTGGACAAGTACGTCCGTTTGATGAATTCCTTCTCCTCAGTCCGGGTGTTCACCCGCCCGTCCAGCCGGGCCTCGAGGAGTCTGTCCAGGATTTTTTTAAAATCCGGTCCAGGTGTAAAACCCATCGATATGAGGTCTTTGCCTGTGATTTCTGTACGCGTTTTTTTAAGCTTGATAAAGTATGTTGATATGGCCTGCCGGGTGTTTTCTCGAGTGGTTTTGGCCATCAGAAACAGGATGGCCTCAGTGGTTAGGGGCTTCAGCAGGCGATAGAGTTTTCCCGCCGAGGAATGCTTGCCTCGGTGAAGTGTACCCATTATCCGGTCCAATTCAACTTTTCCCTCTATTAGAACATGCCGGTCTCTTCGGTTCAGGATAAGCCGGTTACTGATTGAGTCCAGGTCGTCTCGCTTAAGTCCGTTCATCAGACCGAGAAAATAGATAATCCATGACTGGTATTCTTCTCCCAGGTAGGTAAGTTCATACCAATCACGGACTTTTCTGATGCGTCCGAATAAATCCACCTTAGTCTTGTTATAGGTCAGGCCGGAATGTATGCACTTCAGCAGATCGAAATCCGCCAGACGCTTAGTAGCCGGGGCGGGATCATCTTCCTGAAGAATTAATTTAAGCTCACCGAAAATCCGGTTACCTGAAAGTCTATCGAAAAAATCGTGTTTGACCGCGTTTTGTATCAGGTTGGAAGTCAGCTTTCCAATCCTGAAACCAAACCGCTGTTCAAAACGAATAGCCCTAAATACACGAGTCGGGTCTTCAACGAAGCTTAGATTGTGCAGAACTGTAATATTCCCTTGTTTTATATCTCTCACGCCCCGAAAATAATCTATAAGCAGTCCGAACTGGCGTTTATTAAGCTTCACGGCCAGCGTGTTGACGGTGAAGTCCCTTCGGTAGAGATCCATCCGTAAAGAGCCGGTTCTAACCACGGGCAAGGCCGCCGGGGATTCATAATACTCCAATCGGGCCGTGGCGATATCCACCTTGAATCCGTCCTCGAATATTAGAACCGCTGAATTAAATTTTCGATGGTACCGGGTCCTTACTCCAGGATGTTCCTGAGCAAAAACCTTGGCGAACTCTATTCCATCGCCTTCGACGACAATATCAATATCCAGGTTTTCTTGTCTGATAAACAGGTCACGGATGAAACCACCCACGGCGTAGGCACTGAATCCAAGCCGATCCGCGGTCAGGCCGAATTCTGTTAAAAGGTCAATAATTTGATCAGGGAGCCGTTCACGCAGCAGATTGCCTATTTTTTTGATATGTCTAGCGGGTAGGCTGCCGTCGTCGGCTACCAGAGATCCCGGCACGTTAGTCTCGCTGGCCAGAATAGTTAAAAGATCGGTCCGGGTTATAACCCCGATAGGTTTATCATCTTCAACCACGGGAATGATCCGCTGTTTTTGTTCGGCGACCAGGCGTATTATTTCAGGAAACGAAGCCCCCAGTCCGATAGTTTTGAATTCAGAGGTCATGAACTCGCTGATAGGGACACGGGCTAAACCGTGATGCAGTGCTTTGGACACGTTTTGCTGGGAGATATAGCCCAGCAGCGGACCGTCGTCTTCCTGAACAAGCAGGACGTTGATATCATAACGGGTAAACATCTGCCTGGCTTCTTCCAACGTTCCTTCCGGCGAAATGGAGATGACCGGGAAGCTCATAATGTCCCGCGCTTTCCTGAGGGGTTCGACGTTGGCTTTAAGGAGAGCCAGTAGACTGTCTTCGACCTGAGTCAGTGTCTGGTTTTTGATGCTGGCTGAAGCGGCCGAGGCATGACCGCCTCCTCCAAAATAGCGTGCTATTTCAGCAACATCAATTTCCGGTACCCGGCTGCGGGCCACTAGGTAAATATGGTCTTCCATCTGCGCCATGGCGAACAGGACCTTGACATTTTCCATGTCTATCAGTTTATGGACCAGAACGGCGAAATCACCCACATAGTGGTCCGTAGCGGCATGGGTCAGGATGATATCGATTCCATATATATTATGCTTCCGGATGGAGTTGATAAGTTCGTTAAGCAGGGACACTTGTTCGGAAGTCAGTTCATGAGTCATCATCTCCGAGACCAGATTCAAGTCAGCCCCGCGGGCGAGGAGATAGGCCGCGGCCATATAATCCCTTGGAGTGGTGGTGACAAAGGTTAAAGAACCTGTATCTTCGTGGATGCCCAGGGCCATGACCGTAGCTTCCTCCGGCGTCAGGTTCACCTCTTTAGCCTGTAAAATCTCGGTCAGAAGAGTGGATGTAGATCCAACCTCGGCCAGGACTTCGAGATCACCCTTTAAATCGCCGGGAGCGGCCGGGTGGTGATCGTAGATATGAATCTGGAGGTCTTTGTTTTTTAGTATTTTTTCCAGGGGTTTGATCCGGCCGGCCTGCCGAGTGTCAACCAGAATAAGGCGCTTAACCCTTTTAAAATCTTCTTCTTTCAGTTTGGAGAAGGGGAAGAAATAAACAGTGGATTGGAGAAAGAAATTTCTTAAATTCTGTTCCTGGGAACCGGGGAAAACCATCTGGGCCTTAGGATAGAGTTTACTGATGGCCAGCATTGAGCCGAGGGCGTCAAAATCCGCGTTAACGTGGGTGGTGATAACTTCCAGTTCCCCGTCCGGAAGGGGTTCAATCTCCGGAATGTCCATTTTATTCTGGTTCATGTTCCTAACCTCAGGCCCGGGGATGATACTGGTGGTGGATTTTTTTAAGCCGCTCGCGGGTAACATGGGTGTATATTTGGGTCGTGGCGATGTCGCTGTGCCCGAGCATCATTTGTACCGCCCGCAGGTCGGCACCCCCTTCAATGAGGTGAGTGGCAAAGGAATGACGGAGGCCGTGGGGACTTATCTTTTTGCGTAGGCCGGCTATCAGCCCGTATTCCTTGATCTTACGCCAGATATACTGCCGGGAAAGGCCGGTCCCCCGGCGGTTGAGAAACAGAAAAGGGCAAGTCCGATTTTTAAGGAGGACGGGCCTGGCCTCGGCAAGATAGCGTTTGATCCAGTTCCGGGCCTCATCTCCCATAGGCACCAAACGTTCTTTCGATCCTTTACCCATGGTTCGAAGATAGCCCGCCTCTAGATTGGCGTGGGCTATTTCCAGATTCACGCATTCTGAAACTCTCAGACCAGTGGCGTACATTAATTCCAGAAGAGCCTTATCCCTCAATCCACTCGGATTACCCGTGTCTGGTGAGGCCAGGAGCGTATCCACTTCCTCGGGAGACAGTGTCTGCGGCAAATGGACCACACTTTTGGGAGGATCAAAATCTGCCGCCGGATTTCTGGTGATAAAGCCCTCTCTGACCAAAAACAGGTAAAAATTCTTCAAGGCCGACAGTGCGCGGGCACGGCTCCTGGCCCCTAGGCCGGAGCGGTTGAGCCGGAGCATGTAAGACATGAAATGGGATCTTTCGGCCGCTTCGGGTCCGCCTAGTTGCCTCTCGGCGAGATAATCCAGAAAGTGGCGGATATCAAGGGCATAGGCGTTAATGGTATTGGCCGCCAATCCCCGTTCCACACGGAGATGGTCTAGGTACATATCCAAGCGCTTTTCAGACTCCAATTCCATAAGGCAACCGATAAAAAAGGAGGGCCTTCCCTCCTTGACTTAAATACTTGTGCAAAGCACATCAGGCCTTCTTTAAAGTTAAACATACCAAAGACTTACTCTTCAGTCAAGCTGTCCGGCCAACGCTTTTGCGGTTAATATTCAATCTCGTCATCTCGGATGATCAGGATTTTTATTTCATGGACTAAACTTTCATTTGTTCCTGAAGACAGATTGAAATATAATAAGCAAAAGAGTTCAATCGCTGCTGATCCGGTAAGCGGTTTAATTATCAGGGAGAAGTTTGATGGAGAGAGTACCTATAACCAGAGAAGGTTATGAAAATCTTAAAAAAGAGTTGGATAATATCCTGAAAGTGGAACGGCCGACCACGGTAAAGGCCATTGAAACAGCCCGTGCTCATGGAGACCTTTCGGAAAATGCTGAGTATCACGCGGCTAAAGAAAAACAGGCATTTCTTGAAAGCCGGGTCACCGAGCTTCAGGTGCAAATAGGTCAGTGCGATATTATTCAAATTGATCAAGAATACGATAGGTGTGTTTTCGGGGCGAAGATAACGCTAGAGGTAATCTCCACGGGCGAACAGAGTTGCTATATGCTCGTCGGGCCGTTTGAATCCGCACCGGAAGAAGGCCGGGTATCGGTCACCTCCCCATTGGGAAAGGCTTTAATCGGAAGAGAGGAAGGGGACGAAATAAGATTCAACAGCCCGGGCGGAGTTCAGGAAATGGAGATAATTGAGATCAAATAACCGTTAGCTGTCTGGTCAGATCGGTGGAAATTCAACAAAGGAGGCCTTTTCTCTAATGATCAAATATCATAAAGAGCATACCTGGGTTCTAGTAAACGGAGATACGGCTTTAATCGGCATCACTGATTATGCCCAGGACCAACTCGGCGAAATCGTTTATGTGGACTTGCCGGAGGAGGAGGCCGAATTGGTTATCGATGAAGAATTCGGTCAGATCGAATCAACCAAGACTACCAGTGAAATGATTGCTCCCCTGAGCGGCGAGGTCATTGAGTCGAACATGGCTCTCGAGAGCAGACCGGAATTGATAAATGAATCATCTGAGGCTGAGGGCTGGATTACCAAAATCATTCCGGATGATCTGAGCGAGATGGATCGGCTAATGGACAGAGAAGGATATTTGAATTCTCTAGAAGAAATCGGCTTTGAGTCCTAGGTGTGAACCAGTCCACCAGCATGTAAAGACCCTGAAATCTCCCTCAGGCCGATCAGGCGGAACGCAACTTTACCTTTTATTGAAACAATTCCTTAGACAAAATATAAGGTTGATATAGAGGACAAACCCGCTGAGAGCCTTGAATTAACGCAGGCGCATGGTATTATTTGAATTTAATCCCTCGAAACTTTGCTCAATATCCACCCTCCTTCGATCTGGAGATAACCTGACGGCCGGACTTAATGGTAAGAGCGCGTGAATATTTAAAACCTGACCGGGGGGGACTCTTGTGGCCGCCTCTGATTCAGGGTGTCCTGCTCAAACGGCACAAAAGATTCCTGGCCGACGTCCGTCTCCGGAACGGTCACGTCATTACCGCACATTGTCCAAATACGGGAAGCATGAAGACCTGCTCCGAACCTGGGCGGAATATTTACCTCTCCCGCCATGATAATCCGAAAAGGAAATATAAACATACCTGGGAATTAATTGACATGCCTTCAAGTCTGGTGGGCATCAATACCAATGTTCCCAATCGGCTGGTTAAGGAGGGCGTTCTCAATGGTAAGATAAAGGGCCTGCGAGGCTACGATCAGGTTAGGTCTGAATGCTCAGTTAATCCACACTCCCGCCTTGACTTGCTCCTGGAAAAAGGAAATGGGGACCGCTGTTATATCGAAGTAAAGAACTGCACGCTGGTGGAAAAAGGCGTGGCGTACTTCCCGGACGCGGTGACCTTACGAGGCCGGAAGCATCTCGAGGAACTGGCGCGGCTGGTTAAGACCGGCGACCGGGCCATCATATTTTTCCTGATTCAGAGAACCGACGCCGCGTCTTTCAGGCCGACCGATCACCTTGATCCAGACTTCGGCCGGAAACTCAGAAGGGTGGCGGGGAATGGTGTTGAAATAATGGCCCATGATGTTACACTGGATCTGAATCGAATCGAACTCCGCCGGACCGTTCCGGTGAAATTATGAAGCCGTCTGTTTTCTACCCGCAAATGGCTGCGGACTGTGTGCTTCTCGTTTACATATTCCTTGAAATTGC
>JAZGHI010000284.1:0-9376 GCA_036480955.1 Candidatus Adiutricales bacterium | reverse complement strand
GCCCGGTTCTGAGTCCTTTTTCGAGGATTTTTTTTGGTCAATCGGCTCTTCAATGCCCATCAAATTTCCGAGCAGGCCCTCTCTTCTGTCTACATCTGCCACTATTTCATCTATCTCGCGCTGCTGCTGGTCGAGTTGTCCGGCAAAATGTAGAAAGATCTGCGCCTCTTTAAGCACGTCCTGATCTGTCTTTTCAGCGATATCGTATCCGCGAATCGACGAGGCCAACCGGGAAGAGGTGTCGCCATGCCGTGATTCAGACCCCAGGCTGCTGATGAAAGGTAAAAATCCGGAATCACCGAATTGTTCGGACCATTTATTAAAATCAGACAGAATACTTTTAAGTTCCGTTGTGTCTTCAAAGGCGTTTATTTCTACCACCTCCACCAAATCCCGGTCCGCGGCCTCGGATAACAGTCCTTCCAACTGGTCTTCCGGCAGCCGATACAGTATAATCTTTCCGAAACATTGTAGGGCTCGGATCAGTTTACCTGAGTCTATATCTGTAAATAGAAGATAAATTGCTTCACGGCCTAACATCTTATTTTTTCCTTACTCAAGGAGTACAGATTCATGTCTGATCACTTTCACCCCACTATGGATCGAAATATTTTTAAACTAAATCTTCCCACTGAAGCAACATCGGCCTATATCCTGGTAGCATCACTCATGGAGCAAAACGTCCGGCCCACGTTGGATGAAATCCGCAGTCGGTGGACCACGTCGGACAGCGATCTGGACGATGCCTTGAGGGAATTAATTCGCCGTCGTATTCTCAAAGTGTCCACTTCAACGGATGAAAGCCCCGTTTATTTTCCGAATCCCTCCAACCTTTGGCGAAAATAGATACCCGGTCTATAATATTTCATCCATCTGGCCGGATTGATCGCGGGACGGTTAAACGGGTAGAAGTTTTTCTAGGTCCTGGTGTATGCACCCTGAACGATTTTTCCCTTTTGCGAACCCTATTGGGGGACAGAAAGACTCTCAGACCACAAAAAATATCAGATAAAGATTTGCTTAAGTTACACCAGCAAATCCTGGTCCCAGCCGTAATGCTCAATCCTGATATTTTCCAGGCGGCTGGTTCCCAGGACGTTGTTATTTTTCTCAGACCCGTAATCAAACACCTCCAGGTGGTGAAATCTGTATCCCAGGTAGAGTTCTCCGGCCCCATTCATATAATCATAAATATTTTCAGAAGTTATAACCCGCGGTGAATCAGACCTGATCCAGAAGCCAACACTCTTCGGAAGCTTAATGATATCGGTATCTATTTCAGCGAATGTGCCTTGGGAGAACGCGTATATAATCATGAAAGATACAAAGCCGGATAATAATTTTTTGGACATGCTCATTCTAAAGATCCATCTTCAGACATGCCGTAGATATCCTCTGCTTCTGTTGCTTTTCAAGCTTATTATCAATCCTAGCCCCGAAGTGTAAAAAAAGTAAATGCTTTTCTACATAAAGGGGCATGACAGCTAAAAGGGGCCAGCCCAAAGCTAACCGTTCCGGGCCCTCAAAATCGCCCTCACCAGTTTCCTCTCCGCGTTCTCCGCCGACCTCACATTGCTCTTACTTCCCCAGACACTGTCCGCCGTGTCCAGGTTTCTCAGGGTTGTGGCCAACAAGCCATACAGGTTCTCCGCCTCTAACAGGGTCAATCTGATACTGCCATCCATGTTAACGTACTTTGTTTGAGTCATGTTCTCCTCCGAATTAAAATTGCTCAAAGACTAATGGTTACCCTTCATTTTTATTTTTTTCTTTTTGTACTCTGAGTTCCTTTGCCTGCTAAATTTTACTCACCTGATCCACGTTCATGGTCACGGCCTGGAAATTTTCATCCACCACGCCGGACAGGATATACGGCCGTCCCCAGTCCAGCATGTGGCAGAACCGGCGGTGGGTTTGCGGGAAAAAGACCGTCTCCACGATCCCGGTCTCGTCTTCAAAGGTAAGAAACTGCATGGGTTCGCCCCTTCGGGTACTGGTCACCTTACCGGTAATCAGCCATCCGGCCAGGCGTACCCTCCGGCCCACGTAACGCTTAAGTTCTTTAGCCTTGATCAAGCCCTTACCGGCCAACTGATTTTTAAACAGGATCATGGGGTGGGTATCCACCAGAAAGCCCAGCGCGGCGAACTGGCGGCGGAGCCGGTCGATCTTCTTTCCGGGCGGAATTTCCGGGCACGGCTCTTCCCGCCAGGAATTAAAAAGAGACGGCGTTCGGCCCGGACCTGCCGGATGTTCTCTGTCCCTCTGCCTGCGGGCCAGTTTCCACAGAAGCACGGCGTGGCCCTGGCCGGGTGCCAGGCAGTCCAGGGCCCCGGAATGTATCAAGGCTCGCGCCTCAGCCTCATCCGGACGAACGCGGACGAAAAAATCATCAAAGCTGGTAAAAGGCTCCTGCTTGCGGTTTTCGACAATCCTTTCCTGGGTTTTCTGACTCAAGCCCTTGACGGACATCAGCCCTACCCGGATAGACCTCTTCCGCCCCTTCCAACGGATCTCGCTTCGGTTTACGTCCGGGGTTAGAACGTCCACGCCCAAGCGTCTGGCCTCGGAGACGTAGGCGAATGTGCTGTAAAACCCGCCATGGTTGCTGATAACCGCGGCCATGAACTCCGCCGGGTAATGGACCTTGAGATACGCGGCCTGAAACGAAACCCGGGCGTAGCTGGCGCTGTGCGGCTTACAGAAGGAGTAGCCGCCGAAACTCATTATCATGTCCCAGACAGCGGAAATCTGGGATTCACTTACTCTCCGCTCCCTGGCCCCTTGAGCGAACCGTTCCTGGTAATCGCGCAAGGCCAGTTCCTTGTCCTTTTTGGACATGATCTTCCTGAGACCGTCGGCGTCGGCAAACGAAAAACCGGCCATGGCCACGGCTACCTTGGAAACATCTTCCTGGTAGACCATAATACCGAAGGTCTCATCCAGAATTTCATTAAGCAAAGGATGGATCGGCTCCCACTCCCCGCCCTTCAAACGGCGCAGATACTCCTGGATAAACTCATTGGCCGCCGGCCGGATTATACTCGAATGTATGACCACGTGCTCGAAATCCCCGACCCGGGCCTTCTGCTGGAGGAGGCGCATGGCCGGGCTTTCGATATAAAAACAACCCATGGTCCGGCCCTCGGCGATTGCCGCCTGGGTGGCAAGGTCGTCCTCCGGTTCCCACCTGGTCTCGTCAAACGCCTCGCCGTTTAGAAGGACGTTCGCCACGGCGTCCCTGATAACTCCCAGACTGCGGTTTCCCAGAAGATCGATCTTGACCAGTCCGCTGTCTTCCGATCCGTCCTTCTCCCACTGAACAATGGGAACACCCTTGGGAGCCTTCTGGATAGGCACGTAGTCTTTAATGGGGCGGGGGGTAATGATCATACCGCCCGAATGCACTGAAAGGTAGCGCGGGGTCCCCACGATTTTCTGGGCGATCTTCAATATTTCGGGCCAGGGCTCGGGAAAATCCAGACCCCGCATCTCCGGCAGGGCCTCCAGACTGGTTTTAAGATCGACATCGGTCTCACTGCTGTACCAGAACCAGGACAGGCGTTTAGCCACCTGGCTTATTTCGCTGTCCATGAGCCCGAAAACCTTAGCCACTTCCCGGATGGCCATGCGCGGTTTGATAGTGACATGGTTGCAGACCATGGCCGCGTGCCCGGTGTACTGTTCCAACACTGATTCCAGGACGTCGTCCCGCTCGTCCCAGGCGAAATCAACGTCGATGTCAGGCGGATCGATCCGGTCGGGATTGAGGAAACGTTCAAAAAAGAGATTGTGCTTTAGAGGGCAGACATTGGTGATACCGAGGCAGTAGGCCACGAGCGAGGCCGCACCGGAACCGCGTCCACAGATGCGCGGACTGCGTTCGACGATGTTCTGCACCACCAAAAAATAGGCCGAGAAATTTTTTTGCTCGATCATGGTCAGTTCGTGTTCCAGGCGTTCCACCACGGCTTCGGTCAGATCGTCGCCGTATCGGCCGCGTGCCCCTTCGTAAGCCGCTGCACGGAGCACGGCCGCCGCGTCCCGTCCGGCCGGATCATCCCACGGGGGAAGGATGGACGTGGTATCGGGGCCGGTAAAGGTGAGGCGCTCGGCAATCTCAAAGGAAGCGTCCAGGGTCTCGGGCCAGATTTCGAACCGGCGCCGGTACTCCTCGAGATCGGCCAGCCAGGCCCCGGGCGAGGTCGCGTCCGAATCTTTAAGGCGGGACAGCGAGGTGTTGAGGTCGATGGCCCTCAGAATAAGATGAAGTTCATAGTCCTCGGGCTCGAGAAAATAACTACCGGGTACGGCCACCGCGGGCAGGCCCAGATATGCGGCTGTCTTCCGGGCCTTTTCGGAAATTCCATTCGGCCCACCGATCAGTGCCGCGGCCACGTCTATCCCGACCTCATGCCAGGCCGTGAGAAGACCACTGTCGGAAGTGAGTACTACCAGGCCGGAAGCGTTCTCCCTTACGGTCGTCTCGAGAGAAAAATCATCGTCCTGATGCCGGCGGGTCAGCAGCCGGCAGAGATTTCGGTACCCCTCATCGTTCTCCACCAGACAAACGGCCCGGCGCTCAGTATCCGGATCGGTCACCTCCGCGCCCACGATCGGTTTGATCCCCGCCCGTTCGCAGTTTTTCAAGAAAAGCCACAGCCCGTAGAGATTGTCCGTGTCAGTCAGGGCCAGTTGGTTAAAACCCCGGCCAAGGACGGCCCGGCAGAGCTTTTCCACCGGGGCCGTGCCCCACATCAGCGAAAAATGAGAATGTACAGATAAAGGGACCATATATTCCCATCACGCCGCTTCCCTGGAAAAGCTGCGGCCCAAGCGGATCATGTCCGCTCCCAACCGGCTTCGGATCCGATCCATGGCCGCGACCAGATTGTCCTCGGTTCTGGTATCCTGTTCGTCTAGGGGGAAGAGTTCCAATTGGGCCGGAGGATAGATAAGACGGTCGCAAATAAGCCTCAAGTGCCGGAGACGCACCCGCCTCTTCCAGGCCAGATCGAGTGCCTCTTTCGCCAGAATAAACAGTTTGAAATCGTTGGCCGTGCCGCGTTTAAACGATCTTTGCCGGATGACGCGCACGCCGTCACTGTAATCCAGCATGAGCCCCACCCGCCGGGCCACCCGGCCCCGCCGGCGCAAGCCCCGGCCGATCCGCTCCACGAGTCCGTAGAGGGCCGCTTCCACCAATTCGGCGTCATTGGTATCGTTCCCGAACTCGTGGTCAGCCGTTAGCTTGGGAGGCTTCTGCCCCACGGGCAGCACCGGGGAAGGATCGACGCCCCGAACCGCCTGGTATAGGTTTCGGCCCCGATTTCCGAACACCACGTACAACTGGTCATAGGTCCAGCGTCCCACCTGCCCCACTTGGGAGATGTGAAATTCTCTGAGACGTATTAAATCTTCCCGCTCAATTCCCGGCAGCAGAAAAACATCCAGCGGACCGAGGAACGCCTCTTCGTCACCTGCCTCCACAATGTACTCTCCCACGGGTTTCACCACCCGTGAGGCTACCTTGGCCACAAGCTTGTTCGGGGCCACCGACCAGATCGGGTCGAGGCTCAGGTCGGTCTTCACGGCTTTGCGGATACGCCAGGCCACGTCGGGCGGGGGGCCGAAGAGTCTGCCCGTCCCGGTCAGGTCCACAAACAGATGCCCGGTCCTTTCCTCAGCCTCGATTCGGGGCGAATAGGGGAGGGTATGTTTAAAAAAGGCCCGCATGGCCCGTTCGTAGCGGTCGGGATGAGGCGGCAGAATTTCGGCCCCGCGGCCGCAGAGCCTCTGGGCCCGCCTCAAGGCCATGCCCTTGCGCACCCCGGCCTGGTACGCCTCCTCACTCATGTCGTAAACCACGGTCCTCGAGGCCCCTTGGGGAGCGATAACCACCGGGCGGTCCCGCAGCCGGGAATCCACCACCCGCTCCACGGCCACGGCAAAATCGGCCACGTTGAGATGGACGATGGACCGGTTCTCAATTTCCGCCAAGGACAAGGCCATATTCAAGCAGCAACTGGGCCAGCGCGGACGCGTTTCGAGGCGCCTGGGCCCGGACATGGTTATTAAAAACGGTTATCCCTTCCCGGGCATGACGCGCCATGCTCAGAATCCTTTCCTCCACCCACTCCCGAAGTTCATCCTCGGCGTAGTCGTAGTCGAACTGGATCTGCTTGCTGCCTTTGCCCCACCCGCGGGCGTTACGCCCGTGGAAACGGACGTAAAAAAGGTCCGGGTTGGTCACTACATCCAGGGCCGGGAAGAGGCCGGGAAGGTTCGGCTCGTCCACGGCCACGAGGGTGACCCGTCGTCTTTCGAGTTCTACAAAGACCCGGTCCTGAGCCCAGGAGTTGTGGCGGAATTCCACCGCCAGCGGCAGGCCTTCCAATTCATTGAGCAGGGCACCGAGATAGCCGCGGTTTCGCCGGGATCGGTCAAAACCGGGCGGGAGCTGCACCAGTACCGCGGCCAACTGCCCCGACTGGATGAGCGGGGCCACACCGGCCCGGTACCCGGCGGCGTGTTTCCTCCAGGAATCGGGTTCAACTTCGTGGGTCAGGGTGCGGGACAGTTTGGCGGCAAAAAGAAAACCCGGCGGCACTTGACGCCGCTGACGGTCCACCGCCTCGGCCTTGGGCATCTGGTACCAGGTGTAATTCAACTCGGTAATGGGGAATTTTTTGGCGTAAAGAGGCAGCATCTTGCCCGGCTTGGTGTCCGGGGGATAGAATCCGGCCTCGGCCCATTCCGTGTAAGAATAACCGGAAGTCCCCACCCATACGCGGCCGGAATCGGCCGGCGGAAAGCGGTTAGTATTTGTATGAGAATTGCCTCCAGGCATTTGCACGCTCTCTGTGGCCGATACAATTTACAGTCTGGCTACCTGCTCCGGTCCGCGTTCCAGGCCGATGACCTTTCCCTGCACCAGCACCTCGCCGAAATTGTAAAACACGGATTGGTAAAGATCGTTCTCGGGGCGAAGCTCAATACGCTCGTCTTTTAAAAAAAACCGTTTGATGGTGGCCTCCTCATCGTTGATAAGGGCCACCACGATCTCACCGTTTCGAGCGTACTGGCGCGGCTCGCAGATGACCAGATCGCCGTCCAGAATCCCCGCGCCCTTCATCGAATCCCCCTTGACCCGCAGACTGAACAGGTTCTGAGCACGGTAAAGCGTGGCGTCCACCACCATCGTCCCCTCCCATTCCTGCTGAGCGTACATAGGCAGGCCGGCGGTACATCGCCCGATGATGGGAACCTCGCGCCATCGCTGCAAACCGGCCACCTCACGGGCGCGGTTGAGGAGGTGGATATTACGGCTGTAACGGCCCTCGCGTTTAACGTACCCTTTTTCCTCCAGCGCTTTCAGATACTGATCCACGGCCGAATGGCTGACCCCCAGGGCCGCCGCGGCCTGGCGCAGGCTGGGCGCCTTTCCGGTCCGAGCGATCTCCCGCTCAAGATACTCGAGAAAGGCGCTTTGTTTTGGCGATAATTCCGGCTGCATGATCTCCTCCCGCTCGATTTTTGGCGTTCATAAATAAATCATACAGCATCAGAATGTAAATGTCAATGTAAATATTAATGTATAGATACCTTTAAATATTGTTTAGTTCTTGACCAAGGCCGAAGCTTTCCGTAAGGTAGAGAAAAATCGGTGGATTCAGCATGAATGTTCCAAAAGAAAAACTAGCTAATCATTTTTCGAGAGAAAAATTAGCTGATCATTTCATAGGCGCGTGCCTGGGCGCTTTCATCGGCGACAGTCTGGGTATGGGGGTGGAAGGTTGGCCGGCCTGGGCCATCGAGCGCGAATACGGTCTGCTTTCCGATATGGTGCCGGGCCGTTTTCCACCCGGGCATTACACCGACGATACGGAGATGATGATCTCCCTGCTGGAATCGTTGGTAGCCGAGGAAAGGCTCGATCCGGGAGCGGTGGCGGCCAGGTTTCTGGCTAATTTTCATCCGGAACGGGGTTATGGAGGACGAATTTACGGGATAATGGACCGGCTGGCCAATGGAGCGTCCTGGGATCAAGTGGGAACGGATTCATTCGGAAACGGGAGTGCCATGCGGGTCGCGCCCATAGGTATTATGTTTTATGACGACCTTGACCAGTTAAAAGAAGCGGCTGTGGTTCAAGCCTCTATCACCCACCGCCATCCCGAAGCCCTGGCCGGAGCGGTGATCCAGGCCGGGGCCGTGGCTTTGGCCGTAAGAGCCGGTCTGGAAGGTCGGGGTCTGGATTCCGAATCATTCATAACCGATTTAGCAGACCTTTCCCGGAACCTGGATTCAGTCTCCGCGGCCAGACTGCTTGACCTTATTAATATTGAACCAGGCCCGATCCCGGACCTGATACTTCAACTCCGGGACTTGTATCTTTGTGACGTGCGGGCCATCGAGGCCGTCCCGCCGGCCGTGGGTTCGTTTCTCCTTACCGACAGCTTTGCCTCGGCCGTAACCCTGGCTGTAAACCTTGGTGGTGATACCGATACCATAGGCTGTATGGCCGGAGCCATCGCTGGCGCGCGATACGGCCAGAAGGATTTTCCGGCTTCCTGGGTGGAACCTTTGGAGAACGGTCAGTTAGGCCGAGACTTCCTGATAAGCCTCTGCCAAACTGCGGCGGTCCTTAAGGTTGAAGCACGGTTTGAGATGGAACTCTAGTTGGCACTCAACGCTTGACTCGAAAAATAAATGGTGATAGGAAAAAGCCTCTATCCGGGGGATTAAGCCCGGCATTTAAGCGCCGCTAGCTCAACTAGGCAGAGCAAATGACTCTTAATCATTAGGTTGTAGGTTCGATTCCTACGCGGCGCACCAAGAAAATCAAGAGGTTACAGATCATAGGCTGTAACCTCTTTTCAATTTATCAATACTTCTTATCAATACATGTATCAATGCATAAGCGAAAAAATCCCGGATATGAAGATGTGCCAAGCGGCTTAAAGATTAGCACAATATTTTTATGGATAGAACTCAGAGTGCTTCGGAGGTTCTCGTATAGCCAATGAAGATGAATTATTGTTTAGATTATGTGCATACTAATTCAAGCAAGGATTTTATTGAGAACCAGATTGTTCTATCTTATTAAAGGTTTGGGGATGGCTGCGATTTATGGGCACTTCACCAGGATATCTCTGTTAATGGATCTCACCTGAAATCTTCACTGTAGAGCAGGGAACCGCCGTTACGGATAGATAGCAGGCACTTACACTTTAGACCAATTTCTATTCACACAGTATATAGTGGGGGATCAGGCCGGGAGGCCTTGCGGGTCAAATCCGCCCAATGGTATAGCGCTTGCCTACTTTTCAACTAATTTCTGGAAAGCTGAGATGCTCATGCTGCCTGATGATCT
>JAZGHI010000283.1:0-8839 GCA_036480955.1 Candidatus Adiutricales bacterium | reverse complement strand
TTTCCGAACTATACCATGATCTCAGGCTTATAAGTCAAGCCGGTTTAGGCAGGTGAAGATGTGCTGGATGAAATGGAAGGAGTGGCTGGGCAGTCAGGCTGATGTTGATTTATTTATGGCCGTCATCTTAAGAGTCAACAACGAATATACTTGTGTGTTTACCCCGAAAATTAAAAAAAACGGCCGGGTGAAGAGATGATTAAAGGACTCTAAACGCCACGAGCTTTCTCCGAAATCTCCTGGCTGGTCTTACAGTCGATACACAAGGTGGTAACCGGACGAGCTTCGATTCGCTTTTTGTCTATATCCTCTCCGCAAGACTCACAGGTGCCGAATTCCCCGTCTTCGATTCTTTGAAGTGCTTCTCGAATTTTACTGATCAGCTTACGTTCCCGGTCTCTGATCCGCAACGTAAAACTGCGGTCCGATTCCATTGAAGCGCGGTCAGTAGGGTCAGGAAACGCTTCTCCGGCATCCGTCATATCAAGAACTGTGGCATCCGCTTGACCTAAGAGCTCTTCCAAGCGTGCATTCAATAATTTTTTAAAACGCTCGACGTCTTTTTGTTTCAATTTTACGGCCTCCTCATCACTTTTTTCGCCATGTATAAGGTTAGCCGAGTACGGCCCGTTAAGATAAGTTATATACCCTAACCATTAAAAACTGGCAAATATTTATTACATCCTGATCCAGGTTCCACTCCGTCCGCCGGATTTTTCGATAAGCTTGATATCGGTAATTATCACGTCCCTGTCCACGGCCTTCACCATATCGTATACGGTCAAGGCCGCCCCGGCAACCGCGGTTAAGGCCTCCATCTCAACCCCGGTCCGGCCTTCACACCGGACTTCAGCTTCGATCTCCAGTCGTCCCTGGCCCGGCACTGGCTCTACCATAAGATTTACAAAGGAAAGGGCCAGGGGATGGCAGAGAGGGATTAGTTCCGACGCGCGTTTGGCGGCCATAATCCCGGCTATTCGAGCCACAGCAAGAACGTCACCCTTTTTTAGTCCCTGGCTGATAATCAACCCCAGTGTTTCCTCGGCCATCAGGACAGCTCCCTTGGCCTTGGCCCGCCGCGTGGTTATTTCCTTATCCCCCACATCGACCATTTTTACCCGCCCTTTTTCATCAAGGTGGGTAATTTTTTGAGAAATATTGGATTCAGGCCGACTATCCGAACTCACCCCAGGGCCTCCTTGACTTTTTCAGCCGCCTTGTCTATCCAGGTATGCTTTTTGGACCTCTTCTTTGCATCCAGTTCGGCAAATTCTTTGAGCAGCTCAATCTGGCGATCAGTCAAATCGGTTGGAACCTGAACGTGTATTTCCATTATCTGATCACCAGTCCATCTTCCTCTCAAACTGGGAAAACCAGCGCTTTTAAATCGCAATATCTTTCCAGTCTGGGTACCTTTGGGTATGAACAAAGGTCTAGTACCCTCAAGTGACGGCACCTCGATCTCATTACCCAGGACGGCGTCAACCATGGATACCTGTATGCGGCAGAAAACGTGATCATCCTCCCGTTCAAAAAAATCATGCGGTTTAAGGTGTATCACCACGTACAAATCACCGCTTGGTCCGCCTCTTTGACCGGCCTCACCCTCACTTCTGAGCCTGAGTCTGGAACCGGTATCGACTCCCGGAGGGATGCGGAGTGAGACTGTTTTCTGCCGCCTTACACGTCCCTGTCCCCGGCAGACAGGACACGGATCGGTGATGATCTGACCCTCACCGCTGCAGCGCGGGCAGGTGGAGGAAAGTTGAAAGAACCCTTTGGACTGATAAACCTGCCCCTGCCCCTGGCAAGTTGGGCAGATTTCGGGACCTTCTTCCGATTGGGCTCCGCTGCCGCTGCACTTCTCACACGACTCCATTCGGGGAATTTCAATGTCCGTGGTTATGCCCGCAAACGCTTCAAGGAAGTCGATTTCCAGATCATATCGCAGATCGCGTCCAGGTACGGGGCCGGTCCGGGATCTTCGACGGGAGGACCCGAAAAAATCCTCGAAAATATCCGAGAAACTCGAGAAAATATCCTCAAACCCACCGAAACCCTGGAAACCGGTTCCTTTAAGGCCTTCATGACCAAATTGGTCGTAAAGCTGCCTTTTTTCCGGGTCGCGCAAGACCTCGTAAGCTTCGGCGGTCTCTTTGAAATTCTCCTCAGCCTCCTTGTCACCCGGATTCCGGTCTGGATGATACTTGAGAGCTAATTGCCGGTACGCCTTCTTTATCTCTTCTGCCGAAGCGCTACGGTCGAGGCCCAATATCTCGTAATAATCTCGCTTAGCCACCTTTGCCTTTGTCTCTCAAATAGTTGTCTAACACCGCCATTGGGGAGTAAGGAACTGCAACTGCTTTAGAGCAGGCCCTCGTCATCGTCCTCATTATCTGTCAATAAAAGCTCATCCTGATGCCGCGGGTTAAAATCATCTATGTTTTCCGCGGTTATCTGACCGTCGGCGATCTCACGCAACGACAAGACCACATCCCTGTTATTGCGGTCTGACATTACCTTTGACCCAGCCCGTAACTGACGGACCCGGCGAGCGGCCAGATGAACCAGGCTAAATCGGTTGTCTACTTTTTCCAAACAATCTTCAATTGTTATCCTTGCCATATGTTGTCTCTGCTCCTTTTCTTTATACAGAGTTTGTCCTGATAAATTTAGGTTAAAAATCCATATCCTTTTATATATAACAGATTTACGCCCACAAATAAACCTATTGCTCATAATCGGGCGGATATTCGATTGTCCTGAACTCCGGTGGAACCCTGGCGAGAAAATCAGCATCCACCAAAGCGGCCATGCCGGATTCGGTTCGGATATTTAAAAAGTCTTCCTCGTCAGCCCGGGTAGACATGGTAAATTCATTCAGGACTTTATCGGCGCTCTTGAGAATGACCGTGATAGACTCATCCTGGTCAAACTTAATCTCTTCTTTTTTACCTCCGGATGTCTCCAGCAAACGTACGTATTCCAACTCCGCTAAACCATAAAGGAAATTCGTAACCTCCCGGCCTCCTGTCGGTGATTTTTCCGGCTCGGTTACGAGCCAGGCCTCACCCTCTTTGCTAGCTTTCACGGTAGTTTTTGGACCTCTTATCTCCATAAAGTTAACAGCCCTGAGAGCAAACGAAAACAGGTGCTTGTCTCGGAGGTCATCCGGTGTTTTATTGAGTTCGTCAAACGTAATTGAGTCTATGAACAGGACCTCAGGACGGTTGTTGGTCATGGCCCAATAACCCTTTGTTCTGGCCCCGCCACTGCCCTCTTCTTTCGCCTCTCTGGCCTTGCCAATAGTGACTTCAGCCACGGTTTTCCCCTGGCTTAAGACAATCAATTTATTTGAAGGCGTATCGAATCCGTATTTCTTGTCCTTCTTGTCGGACGTGATAAACTCTTCTATCCGTCCCTTTAAACCCTGGGTAATAACTTTATTGACTTTAGTCTTATCTGCGGCCACCCCTTTGGGGTGAATGAACTCCCACTTCCCATTGTCATCTTTTTTCAGTTCCATTTTAACGGGTCCAAGAAATTTCAGGCCGTCAATTTGATAGGGCGCCGCCAGAATCAGGTCCCGGTTTCGCAAATCGCGGAAGCTTCTATTGACATGTCCCTGTATAAAAGATGAAATGGTGAATATTCGTCTGTCCTGACCCAATCGGGCGTAGTAGGAGGACCCGATGGGTTTTTTAGCGCCGAGAAAAAAAGTGGGGCCTAATATTTTGGAGCCGTTCATCATAGTAACCGCGATTTGCGGTTTATCCAGGCCAAATCCGGATAGATCGTCTACCGGTTCCGGGAAAATTTCCTCTTTTTTACCCTCGAGAATCCTATCGACGATACTCTTAACCCGGTGGCTCACCGCCGGAGTTTGAACCGGCTTGGTCATATACCATTCATCGTCTTCTCTGAGCTCAAACTGCATGTCATTCTTCGGAGTAACCAGCCTGAGGGCGGTGACCTCACTGGCGTCGATGTCGAGGATTTTTGCCTCGGCTTCCTCCAGTTTTGTCTCTTCGCCTCTGATGTATACGTCGTAAATAAAGTAGAAACCCCCTACTAGAATGAAAATCACCAGGTAGATTATCAGCTGGCGCGGTTTCATTACATACTCCTCCGCCGGACCAGCACTAATACACCAATTATGAGAACAATCGCGGGCAGGATAACCACGGGCAACCAGAATACCATCTGCTGATTGGCGCGTGTAAGCAGAAGTATATCAGATTTCCCAATCTTGGGCCTGATGGACACCAGATCGCCCTCCTCAGCCAGCCAGTTGACTGAACTAAGAAACAGATCGCCATTTCCTTGAAGATTAATGTAGGAATTGGAGACGAAATCAGAGTCACCGAAGACTATGAAATTACCAGAACTAGAATTCTGGTTCACGTTCCTTGGTTCGTTTTTCTCTTCTCCCCCATCCGCGCCTTCATCTTCCTGCGTTTTTTGATTTTCTTCCTTTTCCGCTCGAACCGTGCCCACGACCGACAAGGACACCGGACCGGCTAAATCTTCGCCTTCAGTATATTGGGCCTGACCCTGATCAAATTCTTCCAGATTGGTTTCACCCCACGCCTGATCTTCGGTCCCGAATAAATTGTTTACGGTGACACCTTCCTTTTCATCCCCAATCACGGAAACAGAACGAGAAACAGGAAAGAAAGAATAGGCCGATAAATTTTTAGTCACCGGATGAGGAGCATATCGGACGATGACCGGCATTGTATAATCAGCGCCAAAAATACGGCTGAGCTTGTCGATAATAATATCATCACCCAATTTTACTCTAAACTGGACCAGAAACTCGCTTAACGCCGGGACAGGCCTGGGATCGATCAGAAAAATAACCTTGCCCCGCATTTTAAGGTAGCGTTCGATGGCCTTCAATTCGTTAGGGAAGGGATCTTTCTGTGGTCCGGCTACCACCAGGACCGAGGCGTCCAGCGGGACGTCCTCCACTTGCATCAGGACCAGTTTTTTGATTTCATAATTCTGATCTTCCAGTATTTTCTTAACCGTGCTGTATCCGGTTCGTTCGAAGTCGTCGATGTCCTTCTCACCGTGGCCGGTTAAGAAATAGATTCTTTTTTTATGCGGGCGAATTACCCGGATGATGGCATTGGTAATGTCGCCCTCGGAAAGCCTGTATAAACGTTCCTCCCGTTCCCCTGATTTCAAGATAACCGTGCCGTAAGCGGTAACATTTGCAGCCATGGCCCGGGCCGGTTCGCGGTTGGGGTCCACCAATTCATATTTGAGGTTATTGGTGGCATGGGTGTATTGAGTCAGCAGATCGTTGGCCATGTTTTTTTCCGGGCCGCCTTCCTGGAAAAATCCGGTAACTATGACCGGTTCGGCCAATCCCCCGAGTATTTGAATTGTCTGCTGAGAAAGGCTGAATTTTTTATTCTTGGTGACATCCCACTGGCCGTTATTACGGACGTTCATGATTGAAATAAAAATAATGATCCCTAAAACGAGGATGATGGACAAAGCGGATCCGACTCCGTAGCGGGCGGTGCGGCTGAAGAGAAAATCCCGGATGTCCTTTATGTTGTATATGGCGTATATGGCCAATCCTATCAGGCCAACGGTCCAGCCTGTGCAGGAATAAGCCCAGTGCATTTTTAGATAATAGGCCAAGCTCCCGGCTAATACCGCTAAAATACCGGTTAAGCCTGTGTAACGACTAATAGATTTCATGTTAACCTCTCCACCGTTTCGATTCCAACGCGCGTAAGGTCAGGAAGAGAAAGAAGAAAATGAAAGTTAGATAGTAAACGAGGTCAGTGGTATCCACCAATCCCCTGAATAGGTTGTCTGAATGCCTGATCAGGGAGAGATAGGTCAATACCTGGCCGAAGTCCTTGCTGACAATGGAAGACGACCAGCCGAGTACCCACAGAATCAGAATACAACCGAAACTCACCACCGCGGCTACGACCTGGTTCTCAGTCATAGCGGAGATCAGAACACCCAGGGATATAAACGAAGCGCCCATGAGAAATAGGCCCAGGTAGGCTGACAAGACTACACCCAGTTCGTTCTTTCCTAAGAATAACAGTATGAGCTGATAGGTGCCGGTTAATCCAATCATGACCGTAAATACACAAAGTGCGGCAAAATACTTGCCCAGCAGCACTTCAATGTCCCTGATAGGATAGGTAAACAGCAGTTCATAAGTGCCGCTTTTTTTCTCCTCGGAAAATAGCCGCATGGTCAGGGCCGGCAGCATCAGAAGCATGACCACGGTCATATTGGCAAACAGGGGAGTCATTACTACTTCGGCCAGATTTAATCCCGTGAGCTCCGGATTCTGCACGGCCTGGAAACTATACATGGAATATAAGGACATCGAGCTGTAAAAGAAATACCCGGCCATGACCAGGAAAATTATTAAAATCGCATAAGCGATGGACGAAGAAAAATAAACCTTGAGTTCGCGTTTGAAGACGGCCCAAAAATTATGCATCCCGTCCATCCCCCTCTGCTTGTATCTCTGTCGTCTCATTCTCCTGGGTAACCAGATTAATGAAGACATCTTCCAGACTTACGGCCACGGGAACCAATTCATAGAGGTCCCATCCGGCCTTGAACACCGCCGCGGCCAAGCGTGATCGAACCTCCTCACCTGGCTGGACTTCAACCATAAAAGTCCCGCGGTCGTCTTCCTGGTTGACTTTAATGGCCCCATCAACCAATGACAGCCTGGTCTTAACCTCTTCCGGCGGCCCACTCGACCTGAGCCGTACCCGCTCGTCCCCGGCCAGTTCGGAACTCAGTTTCGCGGGTGTGTCTTCGGCCACGATCCGTCCGTTATTGATTATCAGCACCCGTTCACAGGTCATCGATACTTCAGGCAGGATGTGGGTCGATAGGATGACTGTTTTTTCGCGGGCAAACCCTTTAATCAGTTTCCTGATTTCAACTATCTGCCTTGGATCAAGACCAATCGTCGGCTCGTCCAGGATCAAAATCTCCGGATCTCCGATCAAAGCCTGAGCCAGTCCCACTCGCTGGCGAAAGCCTTTGGAAATTTTTTTTATGGTCCGGTTCTTAACCGGTTCCAAACCGCAGGAGTCCACCACTCCGGCCACCGCTTTTTTGCGCTGGCCGCGATCCAGACCCTTTACCTCAGCGGCGAATCCAAGGTAATCTTTCACTATCATCTCTTTGTAGAGCGGTACATTTTCCGGCAGGTACCCAATCTTCTTCCGTATGGCCAGCGAGTCCTGGAACACGTCGAGACCGCCGATACGGGCTGATCCGCTGGTCGGAGGGAAGAACCCGGTCAGCATGCGCATGGTCGTGGTCTTACCGGCGCCGTTCGGTCCGAGGAATCCTACAATCTCCCCTTTTCCAACCTGAAACGAGATGTTCTGCACGGCCAGTATCGAACCGAAAAGCTTGGAAACATGGTCTATTTCTATCATGCTTATTCCTTTAAAATCTATGTCGTTAAATATTTTTAGAATTCAGCTTCTTAAGGCCGTTTTAGATACCACAAAAAGCCGAAGTATGCAAAAAAAATAAACTTGCCTTACAACCCAGACCTGACTTGTCAAGCAAGAGGATATTTTGTTATAACTGATAAGCATTTATTCTCAAATTTCAAGCCGTACGGGATTATAGTTTTTTAGGGAGACAAGAATTTGTTATCTCAGGTGACCAGTGGAGCCTTGCAGGGTATTGAGGCCTATCTGGTGGAAGTCCAGGTAGACCTGGCCCGCGGCCTGCCTTACTTCACCACGGTCGGTCTGCCGGAAGGCGCGGTCAAGGAGAGTAAAGACCGGGTCAAGTCCGCTCTTAAGAACTGCGGGTATTTTTTCCCCAGGGAGAGAGTTACGGTCAACCTGGCCCCGGCTGATATAAAGAAGACCGGGGCCGCGTTCGACCTGCCCATTGCCATAGGTCTTCTAGCCGCGCAAGGGCTTATCGGTCCGGAAAGACTCCCGGATTATCTCCTGGTGGGAGAACTTTCCCTCGATGGCCGCTTAAGGCCCATAAACGGAGCCCTCTCTCTGGCCATGACCGCCAAAGAGGCCGGGCTTAAGGGTACCATCCTGCCCGAAGACAATGGTCCCGAGGCCGCCGTCGTCCAGGGAATCGAAGTCCTGTCTGTTACTAACCTGCCGGAAGTTGTAGAATTTTTAACCGGTGACAAGGAAATCGAGCCGTGTACAGTGGACCTCGAGGCCATCTTTGCCCAGGGTGATGTCATCGGGCTGAACTTAAACGACGTCCGCGGTCAGGAACACGTCAAAAGGGCCCTCGAGGTAGCCGCCTCCGGAGCGCACAACATGCTAATGATCGGGCCGCCTGGCTCGGGCAAGTCCATGCTGGCTCAACGGCTGCCTACCATTCTTCCCCCTTTGAGTTTCAACGAGGCCCTGGAAACTACCAGGATCTACAGTTCGGTGGGACTTATGCCCGCTCACCAGGCTTTGTACACCGCCCGGCCCTTTCGATCGCCTCATCACACTGTCTCGGACGCCGGGCTCATCGGCGGAGGACAGATACCTAGGCCCGGGGAGGTTTCACTGGCCCACCACGGGGTATTATTCTTAGACGAACTGCCGGAATTCAAGAAAAACGTTCTGGATGTCATGCGCCAGCCTCTGGAAGACGGCAAGGTCACTATATCCCGCGCCGTTTTATCGCTGACTTTTCCGGCCCGGTTCACCCTGGTGGCGGCCATGAATCCCTGCCCCTGCGGATACAGCGGCGATCTGGTTAAGGAATGTACCTGTACTGTCAACCAGATACAGAGATACCGGGCCCACATCTCGGGCCCGCTTCTCGACCGGATCGACCTGCACGTGGA
>JAZGHI010000282.1:0-4322 GCA_036480955.1 Candidatus Adiutricales bacterium | reverse complement strand
ACTTCCGCGGATATCCCTCTTGTTGCTTCGCAACCCGGACGTGTGACGTCCGGGCCACCCCGATTTTTAGAGTTCGGAAATATCTTAAGACATCGAAGGATATGAATTGACCAAGGATGTGATGTTTAATATTCTTTCCGGGTGAATAAACCTCAGATATGCGACAAGGAAGGTCATGCTCAGTATCACACGTATCTAAAACGGTTTTTCTTGGACAGCATTTCCGTTCAGGGACACCCTGTATTTGGCCTCCAAACATGAATCCTATAAAATCAACTAGTTACAAAGAAAAAAGACCTATTTTCAGTTTATTTTGAACACAAATGATTTTCCCCAATCTCTTTGTTGGACAGACACTATCTTGGTGATGAAGGCCCGAATGCCTGCCCATGGCAGTGGAGATAATAGTGGGACAATGGAGCAGAGAAACTCTGTTACCTAGGTGATGAAGGCCAATTATGGCTACAGGCCTTGCCTGTCGGCCTCGACGCGGTAGTGTTCAAGGTGGAGGTTAGGATCCTCCCGGATGGTGACACGTTTACCCAGCCGTAATTCCAATTCACTTAAAGAGTGCCGCTCCTCATCCAGAAGCATTTCCTTGATTTGAGGATTGACGGTCAGATAAAGCGAATTAGATGAGGCATGAAGAGCTTCTCTTTCGAGATCGCGGAAGGCCTCGTAGCAGATGGAGGTCTTGGAGAGAAGGTAACCTTCACCCAGGCAGTAGGTACAGTATTCCTGGAGAACCCGGCCCAGATTATCCCGGGTTCGCTGACGAGTCATTTCGATCAAGCCTAGTTCGGACATCTTGAGAACGTTTGTCTTAGCGCGATCCCGGCGTAAATTGTCTGTTACGGCGGTCCAGACCTTTTCCCGATTGGCTTCACGCTCCATATCTATAAAGTCGATGACTATCAAGCCGCCAATATTTCTCAGACGCAGTTGATAAACGATCTCTTTGACCGCTTCGAGATTGGTCTTGACAATAGTATCTTCCAGGTTGTGCTGTCCAACGTAACGTCCGGTGTTAACGTCTATCGAGACCAGGGCCTCGGTGTCTTCAATGACAATGTAACCCCCGGATTTGAGCCAGACTTTTCTAGCCATGGCCCGTCCGATTTCCACTTCAAGATCGTAAAAATCGAAAACCGGTTCGCGGCCCCGGTACAATTCCACCGAAGACTTGAGATGGGTAGAAAACGTGTCGATGAAACTGAGAATCCTCTCGTATTCCACCTCCGAATCAACCACCAGCCGGTCCACCTCACGAGTAAACAGGTCACGGACGGCTCTCAGAGTGGCGCCCAAATCCTGGTGGAGCAGACTGGGTACCGGCGAGGACTTGGCTTGCTCCTGGATGTTCCGCCAGAGTTTAACCAGGAAATCCATCTCCGATTGAATCCTGTCCGGGCTTACTCCAGCGCTTGCGGTCCGGGCGATAAAGCCGTAATTATTAGGTCTTAAGTCGGCAATAATTGTTTTTAGTCTCTGGCGTTCGTCCTCGTCTTCTATCCGCCGCGAGATTCCAATATGCTCAACACTAGGCATGAGGACAAGATGGCGGCCTGGCAGCGTGACGTAGGAAGTGACCCGCGCACCTTTATTCCCCATGGGCTCCTTCGAAACCTGGACCATGATTTCCTGGCCTTCATACAGAAGCTCCTCTATCTGGAACCGGATTTCTTCCAGCGGGTGGCCTTGAGCGGAATCAGTGTTTTCTTCCAATCCGTTATCCTCCAGCTCCATTCGGGAGAGCATCCGCTCAAACTCCCTCTCATGATAATGCACATCAGCCACGTAGAGAAAAGAAGAACGGTCCTGTCCGATGTCCACAAAAGACGCCTGCATGCCGGGAAGCACGCGTAGAATTCTTCCTTTGTATATATTACCGGCAATATCCTCCGTAGATGAACGTTCCAAATAGAGTTCAACCACGGTCCCGTTTTCCACCAGCGCTATACGGGTTTCATAGGAACGTACGTTTATAATAAGCTCAGTGTTCATCGGCCGTCTTTATGAACAAAGAAGGGTTTTAAGTTTCACGAAATTTATATTTTCAACCGCGTCCACCGAAAGATCGAATATGGTCCGCACGGCTTCATCGGCCCGAACCGAAGGTCCTGGTCCGGAGTATAAGGTAAATTCAATCCGATTTTTCGTCAAGACATTAAAATTACTCATGAGGGGCTTTAGATCCACGGTCCTGGCCCCTTTTTTACCTTGCTTGGCCACCATGATACTCTCACGCTCAAACGCGCGCTCAACGGCTTCAGCCTCGAAAATGCCTTCAAGGGCCTCAGCCGCAAACCTGGCGCCTTTGGCCTGAAGCCTTGGCTGGTCAGGAAACACTCTGTATACCCTCTTGACCGTGAAGCCAGAGGGAAGTGTGTCCGTCAGCATATCCCTTATCTTTTCCTCTGATGGCGGTTCGAATAATTCAACCTCTAAGTACTCATCCATACTGGCTAACCCCACCGGTAACGGTGTAGCGAAAGAGAGCCGGGGCAGTGGATGAAACCCCTGGCTCATGCGGGTTCTAAGTCCCGTCCGTCTCATTGCTTTCATGAAGACTTCCATGGTTTCCAGATGGCTCAAAAAACGAGATAGACCTTCTTTAGTATAATTGATCCGAAAGGGATATTTTTGGTCCCTTCTCGGAGAGACTTTATGCACGGGCAATGGGTCCTGGCCCACATCATAAAGACGCGGTTCAATCAGGTCAAAATCGCAGACCCCGCATTCTCCGCAGGCCCCGGAACGGCAGTCCGGGGTAGTTTTTTCCCTTCGGGCTTTCTCTAATTCGGAAATGAGGAAATCTTCCGTAACCCCTGTGGAAAGGTGTGTCCAGGGCAGGACCTCGTCACGATTTCTGGCCCGAAGATACTCAGCCGGATCGAGCCGCGCTTCGGCCAGGGCCTTGTTCCAGAGATCTAGTTTCAGTCTTTCACTCCATCCTTCGAAACGGGCCCCTCTTTTCTGAACCGTCATTAGGACAGGGCCTAAGCGTCGGTCCCCCCTGGCCAGTATACCTTCGAGCATACTTGAAGCCGGACGGTTCCATTTGGGTTTCACGCCCTCTCTGCGAAGCCGGCTGATCAGCCGTTTTGTACGGACCTGTATCTCTTCAAAACCGAGCATGGCTTCCCATTGAAATGGGGTCTGGGCTTTGGGGATGAATGTGGCGAAGCTGACGTTCACTCGACTGTCTGACCCGGCCTTTACACGTTTTACCAAGTCTACTATCGCCTCCAGGTCCTCAGCGGTTTCCGTAGGCAAGCCAATCATGAAATAGAGTTTAATGAGACGCCAGCCGAGGCGAAAGGCCTCACGGGCCGCTGTCAGCAGATCCTCATCACTTAAGTCCTTATTAATAACTCTCCTCAGACGATCGGTACCGGCTTCCGGGGCCAGGGTAAATCCGGTCTTGCGTACCCTTTTTATTTGCCGCATCAATTCGGTCGTTAGAGTTTTAACCCTCAGGCTCGGCAGAGAAAGGGCGATGTTGTCCTCTGCGTAGGTGTCCATGAAGGCGGTCATCAGATGCGGCAGGCAGGTGTAGTCTCCAGCGGAGAGGGATAGAAAGGAGGCCTCTCTCCAACCCGTACCGGCCAGGCCCCCGGCCGCGAGGTCGAGGATGCGCTCCGGCCGGCGTTCGCGCACCGGGCGGTAGATGTAACCGGCCTGGCAGAAACGGCAGCCCTGTGTACAGCCTCGGGCTATCTCGAGGACCAGCCGGTCATGTACGGCCTTAACCAGAGGCACCACCGGGCGTGTAGGATAATACGCGGTGTCAAGGTCAGGGACCAGGGCCCGGCTGACTCGTTCGTATCCTGCCTTAAGCGGCTCCACCTCGATCAGACGGCCTTGATCATCGTAAACCGGATTGAAAAACGAGGGTACATACACCCCGTTTCGGCCGGCTAAATCATTTAAAAGCTCATCCTTTGATCCACCGGCGGCTTTCCACTCGGTTATACGGTCCAATATCTCCATAAAACCGGCTTCCGCGTCTCCCAGATAAAAGAAGTCGAAAAAGCCGGCCAGAGGTTCGGGACTGAAGGCGCAAGGTCCGCCGCCGACTATCAGGGGAGCTTCCTCGCCTCGGTCTTGAGCCAGGAGAGGCAGCCCGGCCAGATCCAGCATGTTTATAATGTTGGTGTAGGTAAGCTCATATTGGAGAGAGAACCCGATCACATCGAACTCGGCCAGAGGCCGGTTCGATTCCAGGCTGCTCAAGGGGCTGTGCCGCTTCCTTAAGTCTTCCTCTTTATCGACCCAGGGAGCCATAACCCTCTCGGCCCAAAATCCGGGCCGATCATTAA
>JAZGHI010000281.1:0-4422 GCA_036480955.1 Candidatus Adiutricales bacterium | reverse complement strand
GCGCGGGCCTCCCTGGTCTTCACCAAGGAAAAACTAGAGGAAGAAGGGCATACCTTCCCTTATGACAAGGGCGTCCATGAATTGAGTTCTATCCAGAGAGATATTATTGAAATGGAAGCACTGCTGGAAGCCTCCAGTTTCCTGGTCATGCGAGCCGCGGCCTTGATGGACGAGCGCAAACCGAACAACATGGAAGCTTCCGCCGCGAAAGCCAAGGCCGGGAAAACCGCCAGTATCATCTGCCAGAAATGTGTGGACATCCTGGGACCCCTGGGCTATTCCAGGGAATGGCCTTCTGAAAAGTGGATGCGTGATTGTAAGATCAGTGATCTGTATGAGGGTACCGGCCAGATCAATACCCTGATCGTGGCCCGAAGAATCCTGGGCTTTAACAGGGATCAATTGAAATAATTGGATTAAACGCCGGTTAAAAGACCGCAAACAGACCCAGCCGATTCAGAACAGGCTCGGGCTGGTCAGGCAGGAGGTACATGGCCATGAGTCAACCCGCTCTTCACGGGGTCAAAGTAGTCGAGTTGGCCGGAATGATCTCGGGCCCATATTGTGGAAAACTGCTCGCCGATATGGGAGCTGAAGTTATCAAGATCGAACCGCCGGAGGGTGATCCGGCCCGCCAGGCCGGCCCGTTTCCTAATGACGAACCGCATCCTGAACGCAGCGGCTTATTCCTCTATAACAATACCAGCAAACGGGGAATGGTACTTGATCTGGATGAATCGGAAGGGCTCGGAAAATTCAAAACGCTCCTCGGATGGGCGGATATCCTTATCGAAAACATATCACCCACCTATCTTTCCAGCCTCGGCCTAACCTGGGAAAACATGAAAGCTCTTAATCCCGGATTAATCTATACATCGATATATCCTTACGGACGCACGGGTCCGCGCGCGGGTCAAAAAGCCGATGAACTGACCATAATCCATGCTGGCGGCCTGGGGTTTAATCTGCCCGGGCGACAGGTGGATGTCAGCCGCGCCCCGGTAAAGCTGGGTGGATCACAAGTGGGTTATTGGGGAGCGACCACGGCGGCGCTGGCCACAATGGCCGCGCTCTTGGGACAGAGAGAGACCGGGCTGGGCCAGCAGATAGATATCTCCCTTCAGGAGGTTATGCTGGCCACGGTTCAGATTAATATCACCAGTATTCGCTATTACCATGGAAACTGGATCGGCACGCGCGTCCCGGTCAGCCCGCCGGGTACGGGCAGGATGGAGACCAGGGACGGGTATGTCCTTCTCACGGCCATGGATGACCGCCATTTTCTGGCTTTCAGAGAATTGCTGGGAAATCCTGAATGGATCGCCGGTAAAGAGTGGGAATCCAGATTGTACCGGTACGACAATCTGAAAAAAATCGCTCCGCAGCTCAGCCAGTCCATGCTCAATTATGACAAACATGATCTTCACTTTAAGGCCGGGAAAATGGGTATCCCTGTCGGTCCCATTAATACAATTGAAGACGTGATGCGGAGCGAACAGTACACTGTTCGGGAATACTTTACCGAAGTAGAGCACCCCGAAGCGGGAACATATAAATATCCAGGCTGGCCTTATATAATGAAGGCCTCGCCGCCCCGAGTGAGCAGACACGCTCCACTGCTCGGACAGCACAATGAAGAAATTTTGAACGATCCCGGCATCGTTGGCAATTCGATTAGAGCCTCTTCCCAAAACAATAGCCAGGACGCCACCGGTCAGGCCTCCCAAAAACCATTAGCTGGAATAAGAATCCTGGACTTCTGCCAGATGTGGGCCGGACCTTACGCCACTCAACTTCTGGGCGGCCTTGGCGCTGAAATCATCAGGGTTGAAAGCCACAAAAGGTTGGATGCCATGCGGCGAGGGGTGACACAGAAGATATATGACACAAAAATGCGTCTGGATTCTCCGAATCAGAATATTGGATTCAGCTGCCTGAACATGAACAAGAAAGACGTTACAATCGATATGGCCCGTCCCGAAGGGCTGGCGCTGGTAAAAAAACTGGTAGCCATAAGCGATGTAGTGTTCGACAACTACCGGGCCGGGGCCATGGATAAGCTGGGGATGGGGTATGAAGAATTAAAACAGATTAAACCGGACATCATAGCCGCTTCCTCTTCAGGACGCGGCCAGCAGGAGCCTGAACGGGACTTCAAAGGATACGCCATGATTCACCAGTCCATCGGGGGAGGCGCTTACCTGAATGGGTATCCGGACGACGCCCCCATTTCCAGCGGCGGTGATGTAGATCTCATTAACGCCATCTGCGCGGCCAAAGCCGTGCTCTTCGCCGTATATCATCATCGCCAGACAGGTGAGGGGCAATTTGTCGATTTTTCTCAGTCTGAATTTGTAAGCTCGGCGCTTGGTGAGTATTTCCTGGAATACCAAATGACCGGCCGAATCCCCGAACGGATGGCGAACGCCCATCCAATATACGCGCCGCATAACGTATATAAAACCTGGGGAGTGGACCGCTGGGTAGCGTTGGAGATCCATACGGACGATGAATTCGCCGTGTTGGCTCGGCTCATCGAGAGGTCCGAGCTTGCTGAAGACCCCAAATTTTCCACTATGGCGGCCAGAAAACAGAACGAAGCCGAACTAGACGGGGTCATTCAGGAATGGACGTCCCAGCAGGAACGGGATCATGTGGAGGAGATATTAACCGAAGCCGGCCTTATGGCCTCGATTTCCAGAAATGGACGGGACCTGTATCAGGACCCACAGCTCAGGGCGAGGAATGCCTTTATTACCATCCAACATCCGGAAATGGAAGACATGGAGATGGTCAGAGCCCCCTGGCTGATTGGCGGGGAGATCACACCCTTTACTCGGGCCCCGCTGCTTGGGGAGCATAATGATTATGTGTTCAAGGAATTGCTGAACCTGGGAGATGACCGGATTTCAGAGCTGTTGGAAAAAGAAATCATCATAACCCCGGAGGAGGCAAGCAAGTTGAATACATAACGATTCATTGACGCGACGATTCTTACGCGCCTGACCCCTCCGGCGCATTTTTTTTTAGGCCCTTATCAGATCAGGTCCGATCACAACCTGTCCTTTTTTTTTCTCTTGACCCCTACGGCATGAATGATATCTTGCGGGCAATTAACCGTGATCGAGGAGCCGATGCTGATCGACGCCCACACTCATCTGGATATGTACGGAGATAAACTGGATTCCGCGCTGGCCGAAATAGAGAAGCACCGGATATTAAGCCTCAGTAATTCTATGGATCTGAACTCCTATGACCACGCTTTAGACCTAAGCCGGAAATGCAGGTACATAATTCCGAGTTTCGGTATCCACCCTTGGAGCGCCTTCAATCACGCCGAAAATTTAGATGACTTTACCGATACCGTAAGAAAAACTCCCATGATAGGCGAGATAGGATTGGATTACCATTGGGTCGAAAATGAGACTCACTATCCGGCTCAACGGGAAGTATTCGAATTTTTTCTGGCCGCGGCCCAAGAACAGAATAAGGCGGTCAACCTGCACACCAAGGGCGCGGAAAAGGAAATACTTGATCTTCTCATTCGCTATGATATACCCAGGGCAATCGTTCACTGGTATTCAGGACCTCTTGACATTTTTAACAAAATGATCGATCGAGGATTTTATTTCACTATCGGTTGCGAAGTCTCTCATTCAGAAGTGATTCAGGATCTGGCCCAGAGGGTGCCGCTCGAATTATTACTCACCGAAACCGACAATCCGGGAGGAGTTCAATGGCTGACCGGGGAAATGGGGATGCCCACCCTTATTTTAGATGTGGTGCGGGAGCTGGCTAGACTGAGGAAGATGACTTTGGAAGATATAAGCCGGATAGTGGAGGATAATTTCTTACGGCTTGTCCAGAGCGACCCCTGGCTGCCGGACGCGTATGCGAACTCGCTGGCCGGGACTGAATGAGTAACAATATTTTTAGCAATTCAAAACGATTGCAGGTAAAAAGTCCCCATATCTGATAATTCTGAAATTTAAAAAGGAGATAATGCAGTGACAAATATCAATGGAGATAAGGGTCAGCAATTCCTGGAACAGGCCACCAGGCCGGGAAAAGATCAGGCCATGCAGGTCATTAACTATCAGGACGTCCACTTCGCCCAGCCTCTTCCGGACGTTCATGTCGCCCGAATACTTATCGCCAACGCTTCGTGGGTAAATACTACCGAAGGAACCGTGGTCATTGATACCCTGCTCTTCCCATTGGTAGCCCAGAAGATGCTGGACAGGATACGAGAGACCGGCGGTCCCATTAAATACGTTATTTACACGCACGGCCACGGGGACCATGTGGGAGGGGCCCAAACCTTTCTCGAAGACTCACCGGAAATAATCGGCCAGCGTCTCATAACGGAACGTTTCGAGACTTATAGAATTTTGGCTGAACACAGGGCCCGTATGGGTGCTA
>JAZGHI010000280.1:0-5058 GCA_036480955.1 Candidatus Adiutricales bacterium | reverse complement strand
AGCCTCTTTATTAAAGTCCCATTTCCTCGGCCACAGTCTGGCGATGAACCCAGGAATCACCGAAGGCCAGGTCCGATTCCTTGGCGTGCTTGTAATATAAATTAAGATCGAGTTCCTCTGTGAACCCGATGGCCCCGTGAAGTTGTTGAGCTATGGAGGTGCATTTCTTATAGGCGTCACTCAGCCAGGCCTTGGCCATGGCCGCTTCTTTACGGCATTCCCGCCCAAGACTCATCAGCCAGGCCGCTTGGTAAGCCAGGTACCGGGACGTTTCCAGGTAAGTGGCCATGTCCGCGCAGTAGTGCTGGACAACCTGCAGAGCGCCCAGAGGACGGCCGAACTGGACCCGCTCTTTCATATATTCCACCGTCATATCCAGTGTCTGCTCCAATCCGCCCAGCATTTCTCCGCATTTTAGCACCATGGCCTGGAGAAAAACCTTTTGGAGTATTTCGCGCGCATTCCCCGCGGGTCCGGCGATATCGAAGACTTCGCGTTTTACGTTGTCGAAGGTTAGAGCGAAGGCCTTGGTTCCGGATAATATATTCAGAGGGGTCAGGGTCAATCCTTCCCCGCCGGGATTGAAGATAATTTTTAAGTCTCCGTCTTCGGTGGCCACGGGCGCCAATATCCCGTCGGCCACATGGGCGAAAGGCACCAGCAGGCTGGTCCCGCTGATCTCATATTCATTTTCGGCGGTCTTTACGGCCTTAAGACCGGGCGCGCCGGGAACATATCGGCCAGCCTCATTCAGGTAGGCCAGTGTGAATATTTTTTCACCGCTTATGATAGAGGGCAGAAAACGTTTCTTTAGTTCTTCGTTGCCGCTCTCCTGAATAATAAGTCCGGAAAGTATCACGCTGGTGAAAAACGGACTGGGCAGCATGGCTCTTCCGATTTCTTCCAGGAGGATGAACAGATCAAAAAAGTCCCCTTCAAAACCGCCATACTTTTCCTCGAAAATAAGGCCTGGCCAGCCCAGATCGGCCATGCCCATCCAGATGTCCGGGGAAAATCCGTCATCAGTCTTCAACTGCTCCCGAACCGGGAAGAACGTACATTCTTTCCTGAGAAATCTCCTGGCGCTTTCTTTCAGCAATCGGGTCTCTTCACTTAAATTGAATTCCATTTTTTCATACCTTTTTTAAGCTCTGCCTCGAGCCTAGCCTCGAGGCAGGTTCAGCCCCCGCTGTGCCACTATATTTTTAAGCACTTCCACTGATCCTCCCTGCAGGGTATAACTGGGCGCCCAGAGGTAGCTGTCGGCCGGATCTCCTCCAAGCGCCGCCCACTCAACTCCAGGCCTGATCTGACCCGCAGGACCGAGGATCGTTAAACTCAGGTCGGCCAGTCTCTGTTCGTATTCGGTGCAAAAAGCCTTGCTGAGCGCGGCCTGGCTGGAAGGCTTCTCTGCCTGGTCCACTAACCAGGCGGTATAGTAACAGAGCAGCCGGCCGGCGTTGTATTCTATTTCAAGCTGGGCCAGCCGGTCTTTGGCCCAGGCGTAAAATTCAGGATCCCGTTCCTCTTTTTTCAAAGCTTTCACGTGTTCCACCAGCGATTTATAAACCGGGTAGTTTTGCATGAGCCGTTCGATCCCGGCCCGCTCGTAGTCCATCTGGGCCATTATCTGTTTGAAACCTTCGTTTTCTTGCCCGACGAGATATTTCCGGTGAATTTTGACGTCGTCCAGAAAAATCTCGTTGAAGCTGTGCTCACCAGCCATATTGATAATCGGCTTTACGGTCACGCCGGGTGTCTTCATGTCGAGGATAAACTCACTGAGTGTCCTGTGCCGGGCCTGAGTATCGGTAAGATCGGTTTTGGCCAGAAGCCAGCCATAAGCGGCCTTATGCCCGCTGGAGGTCCATACCTTCTGGCCGTTTATCACGTAATGATCGCCGTCTTTGACCGCCTTGGTAGCTACCGCGGCCAGGTCAGAGCCGGCGTTCGGCTCGCTGAAAAGAAGACAGAAGCTCGAGTCCTCCTCCGCTCTGACTATCCGTGGTAAAAAAAATTCCTTCTGCCAGTCGGAGCCGAAGGCCATGATGGCCGGTCCAACCTGACGGTCAGCCAGAAAGTGGTGTCCGATAGGGGCCTGGACCTTGAAGCACTCTTCGAGCATAATCATCTTATCCACGTAGGTCCTTCCCTGCCCGCCGTACTTTTCAGGCCAAGTGATCCCAATCCAGCCCCGTTCGGCCATTTTCTGGGAAAACTCAATGTTCTCTGTCCCGGTAAGAGATGCCGTATGCGTAGAAAACGAACCCTTCTCCAATTCTTCTTGAAGAAAATTCCTGATCTCCAGGCGCAATTCTTCTTGCTCTTCGGTAAAAGAAAAATTCATGGTTTATAGATTCCTCCCCCAAATTACCAATCGGGTCTTTTGGTGTCACGTAATTTGATTTTTTTCTATCACAATTGTACGAAATTGGAAACCAACCTGTAAGAAATAAATCGACCCCTCTAACCTTAAGGAATATTTCTTTGTTTTTTATCTCTCAAATGTATTATAAAAGCCTGAATTAAGGTTATGACTGAATACGAACTAACCAGAATCTACTTAAGGGCAAGAGATGTATAAAGGGATTATTTTACTGTTGGCGTTTTTTATATCCGGTTGCGCGGCCGATCAGCAGCTCAAGGAGAATTCAATGAACTCGGGAAAGGCAGCCAGCGGTGACCATCGATACAGTATCCGGGTGAATAAGGTGGAACGTGAATATCTGATCCACGTGCCGCGGGGATACGATGGCAAAAAGCCCATTCCCGTTGTCATTATGTTTCATGGCGGGGGAGGCACGGCCAGGGCGGCCGCGAGAGAGACCGGGTGGGGCCGAAAGGCGGATGAAGAAATTTTTTTAGCGGTTTTTCCTGAAGGGTCAAGGCCGGACCCATCAAGGCCGCCTGACTTCCGGACGAACGGGCAGACCTGGGCTGATGGTTCCAGCCGGTTTAACCCGGACGTGGATGACATTGGCTATGTCAGCGCGGTGATCCATGATTTGAAAAACCGTTTTAACCTGGATGAGAAACGGATTTACGCCACCGGATTTTCCAACGGGGCCAGCATGACCTATCGGGTGGCCCATGAATTATCTGACGTAATAGCCTCGGCGGCCCCGGTGGCCGGCGCCTTGTGGCTTGAAGGCGGAGGGCCGAAACGGCCTGTACCGGTTCTCTATATTACCGGTGACTCGGACCCTTTAAATCCGCTGGGGGGTGGATATCCCCGGTTGCTCATAGGTGGAAGAAACCTGGGCGGCCGGGAGAAGCCTCCGGTAAAAGGGCAACTGGAAAAATGGGCGGCCTGGCTCTCCTGTGCTGAAAAGGCCAGGATTGTCAGTGACGAGGGTGGTGTCAGAAAGACAGTCTGGGGGCCTTGTTCGGAAAAATCTGAAGTGGTCTTTTATCTTATCCAGGATCTGGGACATACCTGGCCGGGCGGACTCAGTCTTCTACCGGAAAAATGGGTAGGGCCACGCACGGATAAAATTTCAGCCAACGATGTAATCTGGGAATTTTTTAAAAAGCACCCCATGCCTTGAGGTTAGGGCGACCCAATGGAGCCGGCAGAGGCGGCGGGCACACGCGGTCGCCCGAATTTTTGCCTTGATCGTGGGCACCCGCGAGGGGCGCCCGTATCTGTTAAAGCTTTCTGGCCACTTCGTTGGCGGAAAAGACCGCCTTATGGATGTTCCCGGCCGCGGCGCAATCACCTATGACATGCACCGCCGGGGCCTTACCCTCGAGTTCCTTGGCCAACGTGTCGTTTTTCTCTCGGCCGCGTGAAATGATGAGCGTATCGAAAGGAATTGTCTTCTTTTTGCCTCGCCGGGTGGCTATGGAAACGCTGTCCACGGAAACCTCTTCGACCTTCATATTGAAGTAAGTACTAAGATTGGAAGGCTTGTTGGCCTCAGGCGTTACCCGGACCAGATTGAAATCGGATAATCTCCTGATTATCCAGAATTTACGGCTGTTTCCGGCGTGGCTGGCCAGTCCGGTTTCTCCGCCTTCACCTATCAGGACGACCTCCTTTCCTTCCTCAGCCAGGGAGATGGCCAACTCCGCGCCGTACATCAAACCCCAGACCACGACCTTCCGGCCGATCTCGCTCCTGTTCTTGAGGGCCGTAACGTGGTCCATGACTCCCGGAAGTCCCTCGGTCATGTCCGGCATCCTCATTGAGGCGCCGGTAGCTACGATAATCGCGTCCGGATTAATCTCCTCGATATCGGCGGGACCGGCCTCCTTGCAGACCCGCACGTCGACTTTGTTCTTCCTGAGCATGACTCCCAGGTAGTCTATGAAATTCTGAAATTCCATTGAGAGCGGGTCCATGGCCAGAGCGGCCACGGTACCACCCAGGGAAGATTCTCTTTCCATCAGGGTCACCTTGTGGCCTCTTTCAGCCGCGACGCGGGCCGCTTCCATCCCGGCTACTCCACCCCCGATTACCAGAACCTTCTTCTGCTGTTCGGCCGGTACCAGGGGAATGGCGTCCGGGAAGATGTCGTAGTTAATGGCGCAGGGAGTTCCGCAGCCTTCCAAACAGCCGATGCATTTTCTTATCTCATCGGAACGGCCCTCGAAATATTTGTTGGGAGTTTCCGGATCGGAAGTGAGTTGACGCCCCATATAGATGATGTCAGCCTTTTCTTCCTGGAGGAATTTCTCGGCCATCTCCATTTCGACGATACGTCCCACACCGATGACCGGCTTATCAGTGACCTGCTTGACGGCCGCGGCGTGGTGGATAAAACAACCTCGGGGGTAATAAAAGGGTATCTCTATACCGTGGGGTGAGTGGACAATGGAACCCTGGGAGATGTCGAAGCAGTCCACCCCGGCTTCTTCCAGGGCGGGGACAATATAATTAACAGTGTCCTCCAGAGTTATACCGTCTTCGCCCAGCAATTCGTCGGCGCTCAATCGAACGAAGAGCGGATAATCCGGGCCCACGGCTTCTCTCATCGCCCTGACGGCCTCTGTGGGATACCTAAGCCGGTTCTCCCAGTTTCCGCCGTATTCATCCTCACGGCGGTTATAGAAGGG
>JAZGHI010000279.1:0-2707 GCA_036480955.1 Candidatus Adiutricales bacterium | reverse complement strand
AGTCCTCGAAATACTACAAGTATTCCTGCGGGTTAAATTTTCGTGCTCCTCGATTTGACCTCAAATTACTCGTTTTGCAGAGGTCTCTTTTTATATTTGGCTTTATTCAACCGCTACCTCGGCCGTTTCGGGCTTATGGTGGTTAAGCATCTGTTCGAACTCAACGCTGTAGATATAAAGCATTATAGTCGCGAAGCTGATTATTAAGGGACCGTAGAGTACGCCGATCAATCCAAAAACCCGGACCCCGCCGATGATAGCCAGAAAGATGAAGAACGGGGACATTTGGGCCTGGCCCTTCATCAGGTAGGGCCTGATAAAGTTATCTATACTTCCGACAAACAGGATGCACCATAGGGCCAGAAAAATGGCCGACACCCACTTGCTGAGAATTACCAGATAGATAATAGCTGGTATCCAGATCAGGCTCGTGCCTACAATAGGGATGAGAGAGGCTATCCCCATAACAGCCCCCCAGAAAAGGGCCGGAATACCAACGATGGCCAGCCCGACTCCCCCAATGAAGCCTTGGAGGAGAGCCGTCAAAAAGCTCCCGACCAATACAGACCTGGCCACGGTTTTTATCCTGCTGAAGATTTGTTCCTCCTGGCTGTCCTGCAAGGGAGAAAGATATTTTACGCGCGCCAGCATCCTCTCCCCATCTTTGACCAGAAAAAACGTTATAAAAATCATTATAAAAAACTTGGCTACGGCCCCGGTAATATTTCCCAGGAGCCCTGCTCCCCGGCTGAGGAGAACCTGACCCGTGCTTTTGCTGAGCTGCATGAGGTTGCCCTGTATATTGATCTGTTCGAGGTCTATGAAGCTGAAGTTCTCCTCAAACCAGATGATGAGATTAGCGAACCGGGGACTGTCTAAGATTTCCTGGATATTTCCTTCCCGGATCCAGGTATCCACACGGTTGACTGAGTCAACACCCTGAGTAAACAGCGCGGCCAGAAACAGGGTTATAGGGATAATAATCAAGAATGTTATCAAAAAGACAACCACTAGCGCGGCCGGAATTTCCCGACCTCTGAAGACACGGACCAATCGAACCTGGATCGGATGGCATAAAGAGGCTAAAACTATGGCTAGAATTATGGGCTGAGCGAAAGGCCGGAGGATTATCAGGGCCAGCAGCAGGGAGAACAGGAGCATAAACAATAAAAATATCCGTGGTCCGCCCCCGGATGAGAGTGAACGGCCAATCGAGCTCAATCCGTTTTTCATTTTTCCGGTCCCTTTCATTTTAAACGCGAGATGTTTTCATAGTCATTTTAAGATACTACATTAGTCAAGCCATGGCAAACAATCGGAAAACCTTGCGGCCCTGCGGTTCGAGCAGAACATTTTTTTTAGTAAAGCACCAGGTCCTTTCCACCATTTTCTGCCTTGACAGGCATCAGTCTTTCCCATAATCTGCGCCAGACAAGTTTCGGCCAGACGCTTCCCCGGACTTAACACATTCAATTAACAGAAGTCTCTAACAAGGTATTTTTATGTTTTCAAGGCCTGAAGCCGGCCATAACAAGATGTTCCTGTTCCTGGTGATCTTGAGTGTTTCCTCAACGGCCGGACTGCTCGGTTGGCGAACGCTTCTCAACAATTTCGCGGTGGAAGTAGCCGGTATTGAAGGTTACCAGATCGGTCTGATTCAGGGTATGAGAGAAATACCGGGTTTCCTGACGCTTCTAGTGGTATACCTGCTGCTTTTGATGAGGGAGACCAAACTGGCCGCCTTATCTATTATTATCTTCGGAATCGGTATCGGCCTCACCGGCTTCTTACCCAACTTTTACGGCATCCTGGCCACTACCCTGATCATGTCCTTCGGCTTTCATTTTTACGCCGCCCTGGGACAATCCCTGACCCTTCAGTATTACGAGGTAGATTCCGCTCCCCTGGTCCTGGGCAAGATACGGGCGTATTCCGCGGCCGGAAGTGTCGCCATGGCTCTGATTATATACTTCCTGACGAAGAAACTCAGTTTCGCGCCCATGTTTCTCGTAGTAGGCATTTGCATAGCCGCGACTGGCGTCTGGGGTATTCTCCGCGACCCCACGGACAAGGACCTGGCTCCCCAGCATAAAAAAATGATCCTGCGGAAAAGGTACTGGCTCTATTATGCCTTGACCTTTTTATCCGGGTCACGACGGCAGATTTTCATGGCCTTCGCCGTTTTCCTGCTGGTAGAAAAATTTGAGTACACGGTTTCCCAGATAAGCCTGCTTTTCATCATTACCAATATTATCGTTTTTTTTACCAGCCCCCAGATCGGAAGAGCCATCATCAGATTTGGGGAGAGGAAAGTCTTATCGCTCGAATACGCGAGCCTCATATTGATCTTTTTTGTTTACGCGACCACTGACAGCAAGATAATCGTTGGCCTGATGTACATCCTGGATAATCTCTTTTTCAATTTCGCTATGGCCATCAACACCTTTTTCCAGAAAATCGCCGATCCGCAAGATATCGGCGCGAGCGTGAGCGTGGGATTTACCATCAACCACATCTCGGCCGTAATTATACCGGTAATCGGTGGTTTTATCTGGATGATCGATTACAAATACACCTTTATCGGCGGCATGGCCCTGGCCTCCGTGTCCCTGCTCCTGGCTCAACTTGTGGAGCGGCATACCAGGACCGGCCAGGCGCTTAAGTCTATATGATCCCGCCGGTCTTTTGTTTGCCATTTTACAGCAAG
>JAZGHI010000278.1:0-14532 GCA_036480955.1 Candidatus Adiutricales bacterium | reverse complement strand
GCCAGGTTTGGGAGTAAACATAATTGACCATCAGACTTAAAGATTGTTCCAGGCCCAGAGGCGAATAGTTAGCCCCGTAGTTAACGTTTTGCGGCGAGAGTGTGGCCCCATTGCCAATATGAAAGTTCGCCACGGGGTCCAGGGGTCTTCCCAGATGGTCGGTTTCCTCACCCAGATACATATAACCGAGACGTTTGATTGGTTTACTCAGGGCCTTTACCAGGGCCTTATTTTCCGTCCACGTCCGGCTGGAAAAGACGGTCCGAAGTATCCCAGGCAAGTCCGCCTCTTGAGGACCCTCTTGATTTTCGTGTTCCTCTTTCAACAGTTCCAGTGCTTTCTTATCGAAAAGTCTTTCCAAGGTATCAGGTTTTGTCCGTAAATTATCGGTCTCGCCATCGAGGACCGGCTTCAAGTAGCGCCGCCAGAACCCCGGCATGGGGCTGAGGGTGCAGAACTGTTTTATTTCCGGCGCTTCATTCTTCAGAAAATCCACGACCTCAAAGATCAGGACCTGCCCGAGGCCCAATCCGGCCAACCCGTTCTGAGTGTTATTAATGGAGTAAAACACCGCCGTGTCCCGCCGGCTTTGTTCCGTCTGTTCCAAGGCGCCAGGACCGATAATGTCATGGATGGACCTGACAATCCCCTTGGTCAGGGCTACTTCTATGAAGACGACCGGTTCCTCTGGCATGGCCTGATGGTAAAGGGCAAAACACCGCCGATCCTGCCCCAACCGCTGGCCCATCTCCTCGATGCTGGTCATGGGGTGTACCATGTCGCCGTTTTTTATGATCTCAATCTGGCGGTAAGGAGAATCCAGGGTAATTTCAGTTAAAGAAAGAAATCCACCGTGAAACCAGGACTCGAAGGGCAGGGTCAGATCGTAGTCCAAGGTTTCCAGACCGGAGACACCTTGACGCTGGGCGGCCAGAATGTCCGAACGGAGATCAAGGAGGAACTTCAAACCTCCGGGCAGGCCGATGAAGTGAAGAAACAGACGAAGGCGCGGAGATTCCACAGCCGCCCTCAACCCTGCCAAGGCCCTGCGCCAATCATCCGGATCTCCAGCCTTTTCCGCTATCTTTTCTATTTGCGCGGTAACATCTTCGGGCCGGACTTCAACCGCCTCCAGGAGCCGCTTAAAAAACTCCGGCTTCTCTTCCTTTTCTAGCTTCAGATAGTTGTCCTTTATGGCTTTAAGGGCGGCGTGTTCTATGTCCGAGGCTGAAGTGGTTTCCTTAAACAGGTTTACCAGTGCCTCGATCCGACTCGCATCCACTCTCATCTCAGCGGATTCTATTCCTTCATTCATAAGCCAATCCTCCTTCCGGCCACTTCTTCAAAAAACATTTACCTGCTCACCTACTCTCATCGGATTTAAACAAACTGTTTTTTTAAGTGGTCCGATACCAAGAATTTAAAACGGATTCGCCCTGGTGATTTTAAGCACATAAGCATGATCGCAGTGCTTTTCTTCAGGCATTTCAACCACGAGACCATCCTGAGCGGTCATGGACCACTTGAGGTCTCTATCGACTCCCAACATCCGCACGGTCCTGATTTCCGAATCGTATAGCCTTTTCATGGTCCTTATGGTCACCCATTCACCCGGCCAGCCCAGGCAGGTAGCATATAACACGTCACCCTTGGTCGTGAACCGGATATCTTTTGCAGTATATTCCACTTCTTGCTGTTCACTGAAGTTACCCGACGTTTCCATTTTGGTCGGCCCTTCGCCGTACTTGATCCAGGGAATCGTACCGTAAACGGCCTCGCCGTTTACCCTCAGCCAATCGCCCAAGCCGATCAGGCATCGCTTGGCTTCGTCCGGAATCTCGCCGTTTGCCTTGGGCCCCACATTGAGCAGCAGGTAGCCGTTCTTGCTCACGTTATCCACCAGGTTATGCACAAGCGTGCTCACTTTTTTAAAACCCGCGTCCTGTACGTATGACCACGCGCCTTGATCGTCTACCGACGTGTCCGTTATCCAATCGTTATAAGTCAACTCACCCATGCGTCCCAACTCGAGATCGACGATGGCCGTACCGGGGACCAGATCGTGCCATTTATAGGTCACGGCCACGTCTTTGTCCCACTCCTTTTCCTTGTTGTAATAATAGGCCAGAAAATCCCTTCTGTATTTTTCCGGAACACCGCGAATACCGAAGTCGAACCAGAGCAGGTCGGGTTGATAATGGTCAATCACTTCACGGATTTTACCCAGCCAGGTGTCGAGATATTCCTTGGTTGGTTTATCCTGCCCCCACCATTCCACCCAGCGCTCGTCTCCAACAGGTTTTTCTTTAGCCCATTCCTGATTGTGCATGGGGCCGTACAAGCCTGAGTACCTCGGGTTAGAGGTGTCATACTCTTCTTTCCAGTGCGGGAAAAACCACCAGTTTTCAGCGTGATGAAGAGCGATCATGAACCTCATGCCCTGACCCCGGATGGACTTCTCCAACCGGCCGACCACGTCTGTTTCCGGCCCCATTTTAGCCGCGTTCCAATCAGTGAGCGCGCTATTCCACATGGCAAAACCATCGTGATGTTCACCCACAGGACCGGCAAATTGAGCGCCTGAACTCTTAAACAATTCGGCCCACTCATCGGGATCGAATTTCTCGGCCTTGAACATGGGAATGAAATCCTTATAGCCGAACTCTGAAGGGGATCCGTAAGTACGGACGTGGTAATTGTGTTGATCGGTTCCTTCTCGATACATGTTGTAGGGATACCAGGTACCGTTCGGACCGCAGGCCGGCACCGCGTAGACACCCCAATGGGTATAAATCCCGAACTTGGCCTCTTGAAGCCATTTTGGTGTTGAATGAGTTCTGAGTGATTCCCAGGTCGGTTCAAAAATTTCCCGCATTCGCCTTTCGCTTCCGGTTAATGATTTAGAGGTAAAACAATCTGTATCCGCTTCTTCAATATATCTGATTTAGAATCAATCCAGACAGTTATAACAAAGTGCTTTCCTGAAAATCTTCTCATGGCAACTAAAAACGGGTTCTGCTTTAACTGCACCTCAAATCCGGCACGATTCTTAAATCATGGGATTAATAAAACCTTGACCGCCTCATCGGCCCTTAATTGTGTTTCGTAAGCTTCCTTGGCGTCTTTTAAAGGAAACTTGTGTGAGATCAAAGGCTTCCGGTCAATTTTACCGGACCCCAATATATCCATAGTCTGGCGGAACTCGTCAACACTCCAGGCCCACGAACCGTACAGGGTGATACCCTTCCGCACGATTAGATTATGTTCAAGTTCGGCCGGTTTCTCAAAGATGGCTACCACCACAACCTTGCCGTTTTGTTTGACCATGGTGATGGCCTGCTGCAGAACCGGGGTGCCGGTAAAGTTCATTGGCAGACCGGCGCTATCGTAGACAGTGTCAACCAACCCGGAATCTACGGGGAAAAAGGAGACCTTCTCACTTCCGGTCAATTCAATAACTTTTTGTAAACTGTCTTCCCTGGAGGCGTTTATGGTCACGTCCGCGCCGAGTTTCAAGGCCAGTTCCAACCGCTTGTCAGAAAGATCGACCAGAATTGTTTTGACGTCCGCCAAGGCCTTCAGTACTTGCAGTATGCCGAGACCGATGATGCCGGCGCCTATAATGACATGCGTCTCACCGACCTGAGGCGCGGCCAGATTGACGGCGTGGAGTGAAGTGGCCAACGGTTCTGTCGTAGCCGCCTCTTCGAAGCTAATCCCATCCGGGATGGGAAATATCATACCGGCCATCATGGCTGGTAAACGAAGGTATTCCGCGTTTCCCCCCATGCCCACTGAACAGACTCGGTCTCCGACCTTAATGCCCGGCGCTTCACCGTTTATTTCCGCTACTTCCCCGCTGAACTCGTGGCCCATTATCCTTCCCGCTTCGGTGGGCATGCCAAGATCCTCAAACAGCCCGTGCTGATAGGTATGCAAGTCAGAGCCGCATATCCCGCAGGCGCGCACCCTTAGAAGAATGTCTCCGCTTCCTAATTCAGGTCTTGGTACCTCTTCAACCGTCATGTCCTTTGGACCGTGAAAAATTGCCGCCTTCATATATTCCTCCTGAAAAAAAACAATTCATATAACTCATTACGGTTGGCATTATCGGGACAGATTTTTTTGAGACGATCGGCCAAAATAAAAAAATCCCGTGCCGGTAAAAAAGGAGCAAGTCCACCTATGGGCTACCGTTATCAGACCTCTTGGGTGGGGGCCATCAGAGGATGGAATCATCAAGGGTACGTCCTGTCACACCCTCAAACGGCTGAATCTTACTCATATGACATCTCCTCTTCGATTGTCTGGTATCATGTATGGGCCTGATTCTGCTGGAAGTAAGCATAGGAAAATTAATGGATTCTGTCAATTGTGAAACTTTACTGAGTATTAAAACAAAGTTCATACAGCGTGTCAGTCCGGTACCCCAATCCTGAATTCGTCTGTTCCTTATCCTTGCCCTATTTTAAGCCCTGAGCTAATATAAACCGGCGAATAAGAAGATATGAGCAATTGAGAATGAAAGGATATTAATTAAGCCATGGAACAAACACTTTCTATCATTAAGCCCGATGCGGTTTCTCAAGGAAATACAGGTAAAATCCTGGCGCGTATCGAGGCCGAAGCCCTGTCCGTTAAGGCCATGAAAATGATCTTCCTCACCAAAAGCCAGGCCGAGGGATTTTACGCCGTCCATGAAGGCAAACCATTTTTCGAATCCCTGACCGATTTTATGAGTTCCGGTCCAGCAGTGGTCCTATTGCTTGAGGGTGAAGATGCTATCAGCCGTTACCGCGTGCTCATGGGCGCTACCAACCCGGCTGACGCCGAGCCTGGAACTCTGCGGGCCGAGTTTGCCTCAAACGTGGAACAAAACGCGGTCCACGGTTCAGATGCGCCCGAGACTGCCGCCACAGAAATACAATACTTCTTCAATTCATTGGAGATTGTAAATTAAAAATCATCTCCAAAAGAGTTGATGATTTTGAAAGGATTCAAGGGGTCAAGGGTCTAAGGATTCGAGTGAAATGCTTAAGAATTACAGAGACCTGAAAGTTTGGCAAAAGTCATACGGACTATGTTTGGATCTTTATGGAATGACAAAAAAATTTCCAAAAGAAGAAAGATGAGGAAGTTGAATGGATGCTCAAAGCGCTGATAAAATCGTTGGAGAATAAACGCTTGGACCCTTGACCCCTTGAATCCTCGAACCCTGTTCTCCAACTAAATTGGAGAAGAACCTAAATTAAAGACAACCGGATTGGTCAATAGTGGCTAAACTGAAGGATCTAGGTGAACTGAGTCTGATCCGGGATCTGAAAGACAGATTCCCGTTGGTCGGATCGGAAGTAGTCAAAGGAATTGGTGATGACTGCGCCGTGCTCGAGTCAGGCGGTGAGATACTTCTTTTTACCACCGACATAATGGTCGAGGGTGTTCATTTCCTTGAGGATAGTTTAGACCCGGCTAGCCTGGCCAAAAAACTTTTAGTCGTGAATCTTTCCGACCTGGCGGCCATGGGGGGTCGGGCCAAGGCCGGTCTCCTTACCGTGGCCCTGTCGGCTGAGATCGAAACCAGATTCTGGGAGACCTTTGTCAAGATTCTCTCTGAGGAGTTCATTGCCCGCCGGATTGATTTGATCGGGGGGGACACCTCTTCATCACCCGGCCCCCTTATCCTCAACCTCCTCCTGATAGGAAGCGTGGACGCGGGAAATGTTCTTTACCGCTCCGGGGCTAAGGACGGAGATTTGATTTTCGTTTCGCGAACGCTGGGTGATTCGGCCGCCGGATTGGACCTGTTAAGCAATCCTGATCTACAATCTGAACGTACGGCTTTCGAAAGTCTGATTTCAGCCCATGAATCACCCCGGGCCGAGGAAGAATTGGGACCGTTTCTGGCCGAATCCGGTCTGGTCACGGCCATGATAGATGTATCCGACGGCCTGGCTACTGACCTGGCCCATTTGGCCGAAGCGAGTGGCCTGGGAGCTGAAGTTTACCTAAAAGACCTGCCCATTTCCGAGGAGACGATTTTACTGGGCCGGATCATGAAAAAAGACCCGGTCGATTGGGTCCTGTTCGGTGGTGAGGATTACGCCCTGCTCTTCACGGTGGAAGAGTCCCAGGCGATTGAACTTGAAAACATGGTTCAAGAAGGCATGCAAAGAGAAATCAAGTTGGTGGGCCGAATGAAGGCTTCACCCGGCCTTACGGGTATTGACGGTGAGGTCCGGATTGAGTTGACCGGCAGAGGATACGAACACTTTCGATCTCAGGGGGATTAGGAATCATTATTCTGCTTAAAAACTTGAGGAAAATTCACCGAAATTTGATTTAATTACCCTTGACATTTATAATAAAGATAAGTACTTTCACAGCTTACGCTGTGGGAGGTCAACACCATGTACGCTGTTATAAGGACCGGGGGTAAACAATTACGCGTTTCAGAAGGACAAACGGTCCGAGTGGAAAAACTGGACGGTGATCTGGGAGACATAGTAACCATCGATGACGTTCTATTGGTTTCGGATGGAGATGATACAAAAATCGGGCAACCTCTGCTGGATGGAGCCAGTGTGAAGGCCAGAATTGTTGAACAGCATCGGGCCAAAAAGATAATTGTTTTCAAGATAAAGCGGCGCAAGGGTTATCGCCGGATCAGAGGCCATCGTCAGTATTATACCGCTCTCAAAATCCAGGAAATTTTACATTAGGGAGTCTTACCAATGGCTCATAAGAAATCAGGCGGCAGTTCACGCAACGGCCGGGATAGCGCCAGTCAAAGGCTAGGGGTCAAACGGTTCGGCGGGCAAGTGGTCAAGGCCGGGAATATACTCGTCCGTCAAAACGGGACCAAGTTTCACCCGGGAGAGAACGTGGGTTTAGGCCGCGATTACACCCTTTTCGCCTTGATCGACGGAATGGTGAAATTCGAACGTCTGGGAAAAACCCGAAAGAAGGTCAGCGTTTACGCCGGGTAAAATTCAACCCTTCATTTATGCATCGTAGACCGGCTCAATGAAATTTGTAGATCAGGCCGTGATACAGGTCAGATCCGGGGCCGGCGGAAACGGTTGCCTCAGTTTCCGGCGGGAGAAGAACGTGCCCAAAGGGGGACCTAACGGCGGGGACGGAGGCAATGGCGGTAATGTATACCTTGTTGCCACCTCTCAGAAAGACACTCTCTACCGTTTTCATCTCAACCAACATTTTCGGGCCGAGCGGGGACAGCTTGGACGGGGGAAAAACCAGCACGGTCGCACCGGCGACGACCTGATTATAGAGCTCCCATTGGGTACGACGGTCAAAGACGCCGAGACCGATGCCCTTCTGGTTGATCTGGCTAAACCGGGCCAGCGCTTCATGGTGGCCCGGGGCGGAAGGGGAGGCCGGGGCAACGCGCGCTTCGCTACTTCGACCAACCGGGCTCCGCGCCGGGTTGAGCCCGGCGAAGACGGCCAGGAGATCAAATTAAACCTCGAACTGAGTCTTCTGGCGGATGTCGGACTTATCGGCTTGCCCAATGTAGGCAAATCGACCCTGCTATCGCGCCTCTCGGCCGCCAGGCCTGAAATCGCCGACTATCCTTTTACTACCCTCATTCCTTGTCTGGGTGTCGTCGCTCTGGACCTGGATCGGTCCTTTGTCATGGCCGACTTACCCGGTCTTATCGAAAACGCGGCCAAAGGCGCCGGCCTGGGACATCGTTTCCTAAAGCACGTCCAGCGATGCCGGCTGCTTCTGCACATGCTCGATTCGAGCCGTATAAATCCCACGGATCCATTGGCCGACTTCTGGAAGATAAATGAGGAATTGGCCGCTTTTTCACCCGATCTGGCTAAGAAGAAACAATTTCTGGCCATAAATAAAATGGATTTGATGGGTGGAGAGGCTGCTCAGTTTACACCGCGAATCAAAGCCTTTCTACCGGAAATGAAAATTTTTGAAATAAGCGCCGTTACCGGCCAGGGCTTGGACACATTAAAGGCAGCGCTTTTCGAGGCGGTCATACCAGATGAAGAAGACGAAGCCGCGTGGGAAATATGAGTAAAAACCGGAAAATGCTCTCCAGGGCCTCTCGGATTGTAATAAAAATAGGCAGTGGAGTTTTAACGAAAAACGACGGCCTGAACCTGAGTTTGATCAAAAGATTAGCCGATGACATTTCCGACCTGAAGAAACAGAACCGAAAAATAGTGATCGTGTCGTCCGGCGCTATCGCCTCAGGTTTGAGCAAGGTAGGATTAAAAGAGCGGCCATCTACCATACAGGAGAAACAGGCTTGCGCGGCCGTGGGTCAGCCCAGTCTGATTCTGGCCTATGAAAACGCCTTTACCCGGCACGGTTATAAAGTGGCCCAGGTTCTCCTTACCACTAACGATCTTTCCAACCGCCGGCGCTACCTGAACGCCCGTAATACCTTGACTACCCTTTTTGAGTGGGACATAATTCCTATTATTAACGAGAACGACACAGTAGCCGTTGAGGAAATTAAATTCGGGGACAACGATACCCTTTCGGGAATGATCACCAGCCTGGTGGAAGCGGATTTATTGATCAACCTGACCGATATAGAAGGCCTGTACGATCGCGATCCCCGCGATGACGCGAACGCCGAATTTATCACCGAGGTCGAGAGTGTCGGGCGAAAAGTTGAGGCCATGGCCGGTACTATTCCAGGAGCGCTTGGAACCGGTGGGATGTTCACCAAAGTCATGGCCGCCAAACGGGTGGCCAAAAGAGGTGTGCCGACCGTCATTGCCAACGGGAAGAAAAAAAATGTCCTTAAACGGATTCTGGATGGCGAAACAGTGGGTACGCTTTTCCTGCCTACGGCTGATCCCCTCCCCCAGCGCAAGCACTGGATCGCCTATACCTCTAAAGTCCGGGGGCGGGTAATTGTTGACGATGGGGCCAAACGGGCCCTTCTCAAACAGGGCAAGAGCCTCTTGCCATCCGGAATAATAGAGGTACAAGACCATTTTAACCTGGGTGATTCCATAGAGATCGCCGACTCGAAGGGCCGGGTCATGGCCGTGGGACTGACCAATTATTCCTCAAAGGAAATCGACCGCATCCTCGGCTGCCAGACCTGCGATATCGAGTCTCTCTTGGGATACAGACATGCCGACGAGGTTATTCATAGGGACAACCTGGTTGTGGGCGAGGATTTGGGAACATAGGAGGAGAAACTATCCGGTGAACGTGAAAGAATTGATGCTTAATCTGACCACCGAGGCCCGTACCGCGGCCCGGCAGGTGGCTACACTTGATACGGCCGTAAAAAACAAAGCTTTAATCACCATGGCGGAAAGTTTGCTGGATCAGGGCTCAAGCATTCAATCGGAAAACAAGAAGGACGTTGAACTGGCCCGTGAAAAAGGATTATCCAAGGCCATGATTGACAGATTGACCCTTTCCGACCAGGTTCTGGAATCCATGGCCAAAGGACTGAAGGACATCGCGGCCCTGCCTGACCCGGTTGGAGAAGTAACCGGGATGTGGAAAAGGCCCAATGGGCTCCAGGTCGGGCGTATTCGTATCCCCTTGGGGGTGATCGGATTTATATATGAATCCAGGCCCAATGTGACCGTTGACGCGGCCGGTCTTTGCCTTAAAGCGGGAAACGCCATCATCTTGAGGGGAGGTTCCGAAGCGCTCAACTCCAACCTGGCCCTGGCCGCGATCATCGACCAGGCCCTGGATGATACTGGAATTCCACCGGCAGCAGTTCAGGTAGTTCCGACCACCGACCGCCAGGCCGTCAAGGAGTTATTATCCTTTGAAGAACTCGTCGATCTCATAATCCCCAGAGGCGGGGAAGACCTGATCCGTTTCGTGGCCGAGAATTCACGCATTCCGGTGCTCAAGCATTACAAGGGCGTCTGCCATGTATTTATCGACCAGACCGCGGATTTCGAGATGGCTTTGGGTATATGCCTTAATTCGAAAGTTCAGCGGCCCGGCGTCTGTAACTCACTGGAAACCTTGCTGGTTCACCAGGACGTCGCCGACGATTTTCTACCACAAGCCGGCAAGGCCCTGGAAGAAGCCGGGGTGGAATTGCGATGTTGTCCGAAAAGCTTAAAACGGCTTCCCGGAAGGACCGGGGCCGTAGAGTCTGACTGGCCGGAGGAATACCTGGACCTGATTCTGGCGGTCAAGATCGTGACCGGTCTGGACGAAGCCATGGAACATATTGCTAAATACGGCTCACAACATACGGAGGCCATTGTCACTTCTGATTACAACCGGGCCCGCCGATTTCTGGCAGAGGTGGATTCCTCGGTAGTTCTGGTCAATGCTTCGACCCGGTTCAACGACGGAGGTGAGTTGGGATTGGGGGCTGAGATAGGGATAAGCACCTCAAAACTCCATGCCTTTGGGCCCATGGGACTGACCGAATTGACCACCACTAAATTCATAGTCTTCGGCGAAGGACAGATCAGGACCTGATGAACTCTTCCCCAGTCAGGCTGGGCCTGTTCGGCGGCACCTTCAATCCGGTCCATTTCGGCCACCTGAGAGCGGCTGAGGAAATTGCTGAAATAATGCGGCTGGAAACTTTTCTCTTCATCCCGGCCTCGTCTCCTCCGCACAAAAATCGTTCGCCTTTAGTGGAATTTTCGCACCGCTTTGAAATGGTCCGGCTAGCAACCTCCGATCGGCCGGGATTCACTGTGTCCGACATGGAAGCGCACCGGGAAGGACCTTCCTTCACCGTTGATTCACTACGGCAGATGCATGAAAAATATGGCGGGGAACTGGATGCCTATTTTGTGGTGGGACACGAAGCCTTTCTGGAGCTGCCGACCTGGAAAGAATATGCCGAGCTTTTTAAACTGACCAATTTTGTGATCATCAACCGGCCGGAATATCATCCCGAACAGGCCGAGCGGCTTCTCAGAGAGAAGATTTCACCGGATTTTTCATGGGACCCCAGCTTGAACGCCTTTACTTGCCCAGAAAAAAGGAACGTTTATTACCAGGAAATTACCCGGCTCGATGTATCCTCAACTGAAATTCGAGACCGGTTGGCCAGGGGGACATCAATCCGATACCTGGTTCCGGAACGAGTCAGGGCATACATACATGAAAACAATTTATACCAAAACCAACGAGGTTAGTTAGAAAGGAAACCGAATTGGAGAAAGACACTGTTCGCGAGAAAATCGACCTGATTCTAGACGCGGCCTTTGACAGCAAAGCCACAGATTCGGTGTTGTTGAAAGTTGGCCCGATTTCTTCAGTGGCCGATTATTTTTTCATCTGCTCGGGCAGTTCCAGCCGTCAGGTCCAGGCCATCGCCGAGAAGATTCTCGAAGAAGTCAAAAAAACAGGCGGATTCCTGCCTCTGGGAGTTGAAGGCAAATCCCGAGGCCATTGGGTTTTAATTGATTACGGGGATGTCATCATTCACATATTCTTTAAGCCTGTCCGCGAATTTTATGACCTTGAAGGGCTTTGGAGCGAGGCTGAAACTGTACAATTGGACCGGCCCGCGGCCGCGTCAGATATATAGAAAGCGTAAATCAGGATGACGCGCTTTACTGCTTTTATCATCTGTCTCACCATCTCTTTTCTGATTCTCTCTCCATCCCCCGGACTGTCTCTGACTCGCCAAGAGGAGAGAGAACTCGGACGGGAATTTTTTATAATTCTAAAAGAGAAATTAACGATCACCAACGACCCGGATATAAACGCTTATATCAATGGGCTGGGTCAGAAGATATTAAAAGCAGCCGGTCCGCAACCCTTCACCTATAAGTTTTTTGTGGTTCATAACGAGACCATCAATGCTTTCGCCGTACCGGCCGGTTATGTATTCGTAAATTCAGGGTTGGTTACCAGTTTCGATTCCGAAGGCCAACTAGCCGCTACCCTGGCCCACGAAATAGCCCATGTGACCAAACGTCACGTAGCCAGACGGATCTCACAATCCCAGAAACTTACCCTGGCGACCATGGGTGGAATACTAGCCGGAATATTCATCGGGGGTCCGGTAGGCCAGGCTGTTACCATCGGCACCATGGCCGGGTCGGTCCAAACCCAGCTCAAATACAGTCGTGAGGACGAGACCGAATCGGACCAGAAGGGACTGGAATACCTGGTAAAAGCCGGCTATGATCCAAGGTTCCTGGCCGAGTCACTTAACATTCTACTCAGAACTAAATATTCAGGGCCTGCCGATACACCTACCTATTTGCAAACCCATCCCGGGCTTCTGGACCGAATATCGTCGGTCGAGACTATGGTGGCTGCTCGTCCGGAATACACAGCCGTCAAGGGCCGGGGAGACGACCAGGCGTTTGTGTCCTTTAAAACCAAAATAATGGCCAGATACGCGAATGACCTTCAGGCCTATAATTACTTTCAAGACCTTCTGAAAAAAGACCCGAAAACGGCTCTGGGCCATTACGGTTTGGCCCTGCTTTACGAAAAGCAGCAAAAAATTGAAATGGCCGCCCGGCAATTTGAGATGGCCATTGATAAGGAGCCGGACAACGCCGAACTCCTCTCCGATTACGGAGCCCTGCTGTTTCGGAAAGGAAATTATCCGGAGGCCCTCAAGTACTTAAACCCGGCCTTCATCTTGAAACCCCGTTCCATCCGCACCATATTTTTTCTTAGCCGGATTTTCCAGGAACAAGGTCGTCTCCAGCAGTCTCGTGATTTTTTTGAGCGACTTCTTGCCGAAAACCCCGAACATGAACCGGGTCTGTATAATTTGGGATTGGTTTATGGCCGTTTGGACAACCTTGCCAGAGCGCGTTTAAATACAGGCCTTTATTTCAAGGTAACCGGCAGACGTTCCCAAGCCATTTTTCATTTAGAAAAAGCCCGAGGCTACGCGGTAGAGAATGAGCCGGGCCTTGTGGAACGTATCGATAAAATTCTCGCGAAAATGAAAAAAGGACCCAAAAACCGGCAGTAGCAGGGAGCAAGAAAAAGAGATTAATCATCAGCGCCGTCTTAAAAAAATTAGCCGGAAAAGACCTGCGGTCGATCGGGCGGGCGGACGAGGTAGTCCAGGACGTTCTGGAAAGTCCACAGCTCTTCGGAGAAGTATTCGAGGGCATGCTCCAAAACAATCCGGTCTTAAGAATGCGTTCGGCCGACGTGGTGGAGAAAGTATCGCGGATTCATCCCGAATATCTTCAACCTTACAAAGACCGGTTGATAAAAGAAGTCTCTCGGATAAAGCAGCAGGAAGTCCGTTGGCACGCGGCCCAGATGTTTTCCTACCTGAAAATAAACCGGCGGGAAAAGAAGACCATTATCAAACTGCTTTCCGGGTATATAGAGACTGAAAAGAGCAGGATTGTACAGGTAAACTCCATGCAAACCATGGCCAATCTGGCCGCTGACGACTCAAATCTGCGGCCTAAGGTCGTCCGGATAATCGAAAAGGCCGTAAAAAAAGGGAGCCCGGCTGTTATAAATCGCGGCCAAAAACTCCTGATTGAATTAGAATCGGCCTCCAAACCTTCATAGAGAGTCAAAAAACCTCCTCTTCCATTTGACACAGTCTCATCCCTATTTTATATTTATCCTAAAGTGGCGACAATTTATTTGAAAAGTATAAAGGGGAAACAGATCATGCCGGATTTAAGAGACCTCAATTCTTCAGATCTCAAAAAATATGAAAACGGGTTGAAGGAACGTTATAAGGCGTTTCAGTCCAGAAATCTGAACATCGATATGACCCGCGGCAAACCCTGCCCCGAACAACTGGACCTGGCCTTGGACATGCTCGATTGCGTAAAGTCCTCTGATTACTTGACGGCCAACGGTACGGACAGTAGAAATTATGGCGGGCTCGATGGAATTCCTGAGGCGAAGGGACTTTTTTCTCAGCTCCTCGAAGTAGAACCGGATGAAATAATCATAGGCGGAAACGCCAGTCTGAACCTTATGCACGACACGATTCTAAGAGCCATGATTTTTGGAGTTGTGGACAGCGATATGGGCTGGGGCAAACTACCCAAGGTAAAATTCCTTTGTCCGAGTCCGGGTTATGATCGTCATTTTGCTATCTGTGAATTTTTAGGCATCGAAATGATTAACATAGAGATGACCCCGGAAGGACCGGATGTTGACGAGATCGAACAATTGGTTAAAGAAGACGATTCAATCAAGGGGATGTGGTGTGTCCCTAAATACAGCAATCCATCCGGAGAAGTATACACCGATGACGTGGTGGAACGGTTGGCGGTCATGAAAACCAAAGCCAGGGATTTCAGGTTGTTCTGGGACAACGCCTACGTAGTGCATCACCTGGTTGATAATCCCAAAAAATTGAAAAATATACTCACCGCCTGCAAAAAGGCCGGCAACCCGGAGAGGCCGTTTATATTCGGTTCCACCTCCAAGATTACTTTTGCCGGTGCGGGCTTGGCCATGACGGCCGCCAGTGAAAAGAATCTTGAATTCATTAAAAAGCAGATTTTTTATCAAACCATCGGACCCAACAAGTTGAACCAATTGCGTCACGTTCGCTTCTTAAAAGATATGGACGGTATAGAA
>JAZGHI010000277.1:0-3135 GCA_036480955.1 Candidatus Adiutricales bacterium | reverse complement strand
CATGACAGGTAATTCCGATAGACGGTTTCTACTTCACTTCGATCATCCAAATATTCAACTAAAATTTTTTTAATCAGGGTGAATTGTATCAAACGCTGTGCGGAAGCTAAAGGATATTAACTCAAGTAATTAAAATTATTTCTGATATACGATTTCCCCGTCGGAAATGGTCATCTCGACCTCTACATTGGGCCAATTTTTAGGTTCTATTTCAAATAAGTCTTCCTCGAAAATAGTGACGTCCGCCAGTTTGCCCGGAACAAGGCTTCCCAGGACATCCTCTTTCCCGGCGGTCCGAGCCGGTTCGATGGTAAAACCTTTAATGCTTTCACCCAGATTCAATCTCTCCTCCGGAAACCAGCCGCCGGCGGGCTCACCCTTTACGTCCTGGCGGGTCACGGTGGCCTGGAGTCCATTTAAGGGTTTGATTCTGTCAAAAGGAGCATCCGACCCGAACTGCAAGGGTATCCCGGCCTTTAAGAGTGTTTTCCAGGCATACGCGTATCTGCACCGCTCGTGGCCCCATTTTTTTTCCGCGATGGACCAGTCGGTTGGCAGGAAAACAGGTTGAACAGAGGCCACAACTCCCAATTCATGAAACAAGTTCAGGTCCTCTGGCCTGATTAGCTGAACATGTTCTAAGCGGTCTTTTTGGTGGTTGTTTTCAGCTATATTGTTAACTTTTCTGGCCGCGGAAATAGCCTCAAGGGCGTTAGTGATGCCTTTGTCGCCAATAGCGTGAATGGCCACGTCCCATCCATGACGGTACGCTTGCGTTATACCTTCAGCCAAAACGGACGGGGGCGAGGCTTCAATCCCCGTCTGGGAGGGATCGTCTGTATATGGCTCATGAAGCAAGGCCGTTCCCGAGCCTAGCGTGCCGTCCGCGAAAAGCTTGGCCTGCCCGAACCAGAGCCGTTCGCTTCCCTGGCCGTATTTTATATGTCGGGAAACCAGCTCATCAATTTCCCGGTGGAAAGGGAGAACCTGAACCCTTATTTTCAGCCTGTCTTCCTCTTCGAGCTCCTTTAAAATTTTCCACTGTTGTAAAGATTCACAGGAGTGTACGCCAGTGATGCCGCAGCTTAAAGCGTCTTCCTGAGCGGCGAGAGCGCCTTCCTTCCAATTTCCCAGTGACCTTTCCGGAACCTGCTGCCGAACCAGAACGTTGGCGGCCTCCCTGAAAATCCCGGTGGGTTCACCTGAGTCTGGATCGCGCACGACCTCTCCTCCAGGCGGATCGGGAGTGTGGCGGTCAATATTGGCCCTGGATATAACCAGGGAATTAACCCATACACTGTGTCCGTCGGCCCGGCTGAGCATCACGGGGTTATTAGGTGTTATATCATCCAGGTCAAAGCGGGTTGGCTGTTCGGTTTCCTTCCATAAGTATTGATTCCAGCCTCGTCCGAATATCCATTCACCAGGCTTTCGGGAGGCCACGACCAGCTTAATCTTTTCGCGGCAGGCCTCGAGAGAGGTCAAACCACTTAGACTGACCATTTGAAGGCTCAGACCGAAGAGGATGAAATGGCAGTGGGTATCCACTAGTCCCGGAGTCACCAGCCGTCCTGGAAGTTCCATGATTTCAGTATTTTTACCGCATAATCCTTTTATTTCATCATTACGGCCTACGGCCAGGATTTTATTTCCCTTAATAATCATAGCTTCCGCCCAGGGTTGATCCGGATTAGCGGTGAATATTCTGGCAGATAATAAGGCTAACTCCAATACAGATTCCTTTCTAAAAATATACGTGCTCCAGTTCCCGTTGGCGCCGGAAAGGCATGTTCTGGGAGTACATAATAGCAATTGCACCGCTATGTCAAGAAATTCCACGGGAACCGGCCGTTAGGAAGATACTTGAGTGTTTACCTCTTTCCCTGAATAAGCTATGGTGATTGTATTTCAAGTCTACTCAGAACGAAAAGGAGGAATTTATCATGAAGACCATTGAATATTCAGTCAGGGACAATATCGGCTTTATCGCCCTGAATCGCCCGGAAAAACACAATGCTCTCAGCTTCGATCTGCTGGATGACATCGATGAAGCCTTTGACACGGCCGAAGCTGACGAGGAAGTGAATGTCGTAGTCTTGAAGGGCAACGGAAAATCGTTCTGTTCGGGTTATGACCTCCAGGGAAGTTATTACATACACGGTAGCCGGGAAGGTTTGGAGTGGGATCTCAAAAATTCCCTGATGACTTTAAGGGGAATCGAGGCCCGTTACATGCGGATATGGAATTTCCCGAAACCCACAATTGCCCAAATTCATGGTCACTGCCTGGCGGGCGGATGTTATTTGCAAATGGTCTGTGATATCAGTGTGGCCGCCGAGGATGCCCATCTTGGACATCCACTGGGATCGGGGGGAGTCAGCAGTATGCCCCTATGGCAAGTACTGCTTGGACCCAAGAAGGCGCGATATCTTCTGTTTACGAATAAAATCATAGACGGTATAGAGGCGGAACGGATTGGGCTGGTCAGTGAGGTGGTACCGGCCGATAAGCTTGAGGAAACAGTCAACCAGATTGCGGCCAACATGGCCGAATCTGACCCGCAGAGCCTTTTCTATGGTAAAGAATCTTTAAATATGCACCAGGAGATTTTAGGCTTGGGCGCTCTCTTCAGGTACCATGGCCACCTAAATGCTTTAGGCCGATTAAGGCGCAGATCTTAAAAACCGGGCAGATACAGGTTATTCTTATTTAGCGGACCGGTTTGCGGGTCTTCGTCTTGTTTTCGACCGGCTCCGGTCCGTGTAATATAAAAGGATGAATTATCTCTTTTGTTAACGTTTCTCTTTTACTTAAGCTAGATCTGGTTTTCAATTTTTTATCCGGGCTTCTATTAAAACGAAAATTTATGATGACCGCACTGGCACGACATGCCGTCCCTCATAATTTACTTCTTTTTACCCTGATATATATTTTCCACCCAATATCCTCTTATCTAAAGGACTATCCGGGATTTCGAAATACCTTGACTTACTTTACGATATCATGATATCTATAGAAAGTGTGGGGTATAGTGTGGGGTATAGAGGTTTTTGGTTTAGTTTCAACCTAATTGATAGGGGGGTCTGGTCATGCCAAAACAAAAGAGAACGGGGACACGTTATCCCGGCGTACACT
>JAZGHI010000276.1:0-3300 GCA_036480955.1 Candidatus Adiutricales bacterium | reverse complement strand
GATATCTATACAACCCTTGATGGAGCGGGCCACTGGACATTTATCAGCATGAAACTCATGCACTCTCTGGGCGGTTTCCCGCTGCTCCGGATTTAATTTCAGATGATAGGTTACATGAATCCGTTTAATCACCAAAACATTGCCGTCCTTCTCGATCTCACCGCGTGCCTCTGAAGTGAGAAATCCCTCTCCGGCAGGAATCTTGCGCGCTTCCAGCGCGCCGCCAAAGGTACCGGTCAGTCAGCCGGCTGCTGAAGCAACAACATAATCCAGTGTTGTGGCCTGCGGTTCATGCACATTTACGTCCACCCCGTAATGCTCGGCAACTTCGGAATGCACGCCAAACTTAACCGGATCCTGCACCTGGGGCAGATATGCCCGGCGCAATGGTCCCTTTATCCGTTCGATTCTACACTTTGATGTATAAACAACTTGATCACTCATATTTCCTCCTTGTTTTCCAGAATTTTAACCAGAACCGGATCCGATTCTGTCGAAAACCTAAAATGAAAGGTAATCACGAAAATACAAAAGGAGCAGGAGAAATGATCCGGAGGCAAACTTCGAAGTGCCGCATTCGATATACAATACTGGTACCTCATTGGTTCATCCGGGTCATGCATTCTCGCTGGAAACAAACGATCCCCTGCTCGCCGAAATAATACCGTCCACCACATAACCCCGGGTGACGGTGGCCCTGTGTCTGGCATCAGGCATGGGCCACTTGCCATAGGTCTCCCGGATATCCAGATAATTTTTAATAACCAGCTGTTCTTCTTCGTCACCCCCCGCGGACATATCTGCAGCGGTCAGGTTGCTGCGGTTTAAAGCTTCAGCCACACAGCTGCGAACATAACCGGGGCGGTTAACGTGGTTGTCCAGCAGCAGAGCAACGCCGTATTCAGAAGTTATCAGATCAGCTAAGGCATAGCCATCCAGCTGGGATGACTTGACGAAGTAAAACTGGTTGATGCGGCTAATTGCATGCAGAATCTGGGCCGCCTGGACTTCGATATCGGCGCCGGCCCGTGCAAAACGATAGGCCCAGATATGCTCCCGCAACATGGCTTTATCCGCCGCGGAAACCAATCTTTTCCCGCGATAGCTGAACCAGCCTGTTTTGGGGCCCACGTCAACCACACCCAAACCGAACTGCGCCCAGTAATGCTGAAAATCATCAGGATATCTGACTTTTATAATCTGCAATAGCGCCGGCAGTTCACCGGGTTTACCGGGTCCGCCGGCAGTCCACTGCAACATGCCGAAACTGATAAATTGATTGTCCCAGGTATTAACGGCGTCCATATTTCCTTCATTTTCAGAGGTCGCTAATATCACATTCACTTCCGAATCTGTCAGATTGACTTCCTGAAGCTTCTCCCGATGATTGGCAATAAAGGTTTCCGGCTCCCGCAATCCTGCCCGATACAACCCTTTGCGGTGCAGTCGACCGACAAATATCTTTTCCGGTTTTACTAGCGGAGTCGCGTACACCATGTTATGTTCGACCCTGATTCGAACCCGCTCCTTGCTGATCCTCCGAACACCTTCGGAAGTGTTGATAACACCGGATACTTCTAACACCTCACCCGGTAACTGCAAACGCTGTCCCGCATGTATTTTGTCCGGCTTGATGATGCCGTTCATCTCTGCAATAATGCGCCATTTACCGGCCGAGCCTAATGTGCTGGTTGCGATTTTCGACAAAGTATCACCCGGCTTAACAATATATGACGACATCGTGTGCTTCCCTTGAATCAGCTTCCTGGGTATAGACACTAACTAGCCATAAGTCCGACTTCCGGTAACAGATCGTATAGAACGTAATTACGATGTTTCCAGGCCGCATGAATAAAATGGCTGGCATGGCAGTTATCCAGGTTCTTATGGTCATTCAGGTATTTACTGATACGGTGATACTCCCAGTCGGTTTCTTCATATTTAACCTTCTTATCCTTCTGGGTTGCTTGAAATAGGGCATTGCGCGCAATAGCTTTTTTCCATTGAGTAATCCGCTCTTTCTTTTTCCCCTCTTTTTTGAGAATGCCTTCAACTGTTTTTCGAATGTCGGCAAAACCCCGCGTATCCGGCTTGCCGTGTACCGGGTTGTCGTTGACAAAATCGATGAAAAAATTATAAATGAGTTCGCACCCCTTTAAGAAATCTTTGGGATTATCTCTTGAAACCTCCTTGCGATTTTTCTCGCGCACATATTTCCATCTCAAATAGGGTCTATCGGGATAGGTCGCCACGGCCCCATGCCCGACCGGTATGGATTCAGCCAAGGTTCCGGCAATTCTGATCTTAAAATTCTCATACTTGCCCAAAATATAATTTTTTATGCGTTTCGTGTGGGACTTGACCGGGAGAACTGATCCGTATTTTACCTTGTTCCAGTCGGCGCTCAACCCAACAAAACCATAGTGGGCAAATGTGTCGGCATATACATGAGCGGTTACGCCGGCCAGATGGGGGCCATAGGGTTTCAATTTGTGAGATAGGGCATGCTCCAGGATTTTTCCGGCAGTCTCACTTTCCGTGGCAATCAAACATTGCATTTTTTCATAGAAAGACCTGCCGGTCTTCAGATTTCCCGGCAAAAAATGAAACGGCACCCATACTTTCCACTGATCCCGCAACATGGCATTCTGGTAATCCATCGGTTTATGGGAGGAAACAATTGGGAACACCGCTTTGTCGTTTTGGAGTACATTCACCTCTCCTTCAAGAGCATCATCCACGAACTGGGACGCATAGGCAATAGTATGAGCTGAGTCAGGTTTAATCCCTGCCGCGCGCGCCAGGGCATAAATTCCGTAAAAATGCATATCGATTTGCATGATTATCTCCTTTCGTTGGGCTTATCAAATGCCGGGTATGTCCTGCCGGTGAAAAGGGTATTCTGACGAAGGCGAATAATACTGTTCGCAGGATCAAGTCTCGAAAAGATGCGTGAAATGCCGATCTAACAGAATGGTAAAACTTTCAATAACAGCAGTAAATCCGCCTGTTACAGACCGGTAATATCGGATTGGCTTAAAATGTCAAGGATTTTAATTGAGCTTGCGCTCAATTGGTATGTTGTTCGTTGTCTGTTGTTGGTCGTGAAAAAATATATGGGGCAGATATAATACGCATCGCAAAGAGATTAAGGCCCAATGTTTTTGACTTAATGTGTTTTAGGATTGTGGGAGCGGCTTTCAGCCGCGATCTCCAAAAATAACAACTGACCATAGACAACAAACAACTAACAGTCCCAGCGCTTCCCAGCCTCCTGGCCTTCCAGCCTCCCAGTTTCCA
>JAZGHI010000275.1:0-6276 GCA_036480955.1 Candidatus Adiutricales bacterium | reverse complement strand
CAGGCAGCCAGCGGTTTTGGACTTACGGCCAGTGTTTCGGGCCGCAAGGTTCGAGTGGGGAAACCCGACTGGTTCGAAAATGGAAGTGGAGCGCCAGAAAGTGTAACGGAATTGGTTCAGGAAAAAGCCTCACAAGGAAAAACGGTCATGCTGGTTGAGATCGACGACCAGGTAGTTGGCTTGCTGGCTGTAGCGGACGAAGAAAAAGAAACTGCCCGTGAGGCGGTGGCTGAACTGAAAAAGATGGAAATCACCACGATTATGCTTACCGGTGACAACGAACAGACAGCTCAGGCCATTGCCAGCAAGGTCGGGATCGAGAAGATAGTTGCCGGTATTCTGCCGGAGCGAAAGGAAGGAATTGTCCGTGAAACGCATGATCAGGGTGAAATCGTGGCCATGGTCGGTGATGGAATTAATGACGCCCCGGCCTTGGCCCGGGCTGACGTGGGTATTGCCATCGGCACCGGCACGGATGTGGCCATGGAAGCCAGTGATGTAACACTCGTGGGCGGAGAGTTATCAGGTGTGGCCAGGGCTATAAAATTGTCAAAGGCCACCATGCGCACTATCAAGCAGAATCTGTTCTGGGCTTTCTTTTATAACGCTGCCCTGATACCTATTGCGGCTGGCGTGCTTCACCCGTTTTCCTGGGTCCCCAATTTTATCGGTCAGCTTCATCCGGCCATGGCCGCGGCGGCCATGGCCCTCTCGAGTGTAACGGTAGTCACCAATAGTCTGAGACTGGGAAGAAGGCCCATCTAATACCTTCTTCCAATTTGCACCCAAAGTACAAATAGACTGGATAACCTCTGGAGTAAATTATGGATGCCATCTGTATTGCCGGAGCTGGAATTTCCGGGTTAACCGCGGCTATCCACTTGGCCCGAAACGGTCTTCCGGTCAAAATTTATGAAAAAGGCGAGGACGTGGCCGGCCGTTTTAAAGGTGAATGGCAAGCTTTTGAAAACTGGAGTACAGAAGAAGATGTACTCAGTTTCCTGGAACGAATCGGAATTCCCCCGGATTTTTACCACCAGCCGTTTTACGAAGTCGAGGTCATTGATGATCTGGGACGAAAGCAGACCATTGGTTCTGATTATCGGGTCGGATTCTATGTAATAAAAAGAGGAAAAGAACCCGATTCCATTGATCAATACCTCAAGAATAAAGCCTTGGAACTCGGCGTGGAGATCGAATTCAAGCGTGCGGCTGAAGATGGTGAAGTCCGTATACTGGCTAAAGGACCTCGGCATGTTCGTTCCGTGGCTAGAGGCATGACCGCGGAAGTAGACCATGAAAATCTGATCGCGGGTTTTTTGGATAACCGGCTCGCTCCAAAATCTTATGTCTACATGATAATCGTTAATAACCAGATGACATTGGCTACAACCCTGGTCGATCATCTCGATCGAAACAAGGACTATTTCGACCTCGCTCTAATGAAAGCAAAAAAGATATACGGGATAGAGCCTGAAAATATTCTTCCTTTGACAGGGTATATCGATTTTTCTCCCGAGTATAATTACCAGCAAACCGGCCGGTTGGCCGTCGGTGAAAACGCGGGGTTTCAAGATTTTCTGTTCGGCTTCGGAATGAGATATGCCTTCCTGTCAGGTTTTCTGGCCGCAAGAAGCATTATTGAAGGGATCGATTATAATTTTCTCATCAAAAGGGAGTTGGAAAAATCTTTACATTCCTCTTTAGTCAACAGGTACTTATTCGAAAAACTGGGTAACCGGGGGTACAGAGTACTTATCCGCAAAATGGCAAAATCCGACGACATATTCCGTTTTATGAATAACTGGTATGGGTGGCACCGTTATAAAGGGCTCATTTTACCACGGGCTAAAAGATGGTTCAGGAAAAAAGAGCAGACTCTTTCCAAGGCCAAGATAGTTTCACAATTTATAAATTCCCATGAATAGAAGACATGGCTGATCCCAGGATTGAGCTTGTAGAAAGATTTTTTTTCGGCACCGGACCGAGTTATGATTTGGTGGCCAGACTCTGGACAATCGGTCTGGACGTATGGTGGAAGAAGAAAATACTTGAAAACATACCAGAGGATTCTAATCGAATTATCGATCAAGCCTCTGGGACGGGAGTTCTGACTATTAAAATCGCCCGTAAATTTCCCAATTCCCAGGTTTTCGGGGTTGAACTGCGTCACGAGTACCTTAAACGGGCCATTAAAAAAGCAAAAATTTTAAAGATTAACAACGTCGAATTCATTCAGGGCCGGGCCGAGGATGTTTTTCTGGGAAGAGGTTTTGATTGTATCGTCTCCTCGTACCTGGCCAAATACGCTGAATTAAGCAGTCTCATAAAAAACGCTGAAAAAATGCTGCGGCCGGGTGGAACAATACTGATCCACGATTTTAGTTATCCCGGGAATCGAGCGGCGGCTTTGGGCTGGAGATTAAATTTCAGAATCATGCAAAAAATCGGCAGCAGATTTTTTCCGGAATGGAGAACACTTTTTTACGAACTGCCTCAATTGATCAAGGATAGCAACTGGGATTCGGAGTTGCTTGATTTACTGAAGCAACATGGTTTCTCAGTACCAATCGTCGAGAAAAACACTTTTGGCGTCTCTACCAGCCTTATCAGCCGGAAACAGTAAACTCTTCACGAGCCGGAAAACATCCTGATTAGGTCGGTTGGGGCCCTATGTACCAGTTCCCTGGATTTTTCTCTCAAACCGAGCCCGTCTAATTCCTGGCAAGCCTGCTCCAACCGGGCCTCTATGGCCCTTTCCATAAGTGAGGATACCTCGCACAAGTCTTCCCAGATTTCTGGACATGCTCGAACAGGTTCTCCGGACAAGATCTTTGATATCCACGAAACAGCATCATTTTTATAAAACAGGACAGTCGGAGTTAACAGGGCCATATGGTCCGGATGCATTTGCAGAGTATGCAGATGGTGTTTTATCTCTTTCAGGTCGTCCTCGATCTGATACGCCTCTCCGATCCGTATTCCATACTTCGTTACGTTTTCCTGCTTCTTTTTATCGGCCCGGGCGGCTATGGCCCCAAGCTGGCAAGCCGCCCCGAACAATACCCCGGTTTTTAGATGAATAATATCCTCATACAAGCTGGTATTGAATTCGTCCGATTCTATCTGGTGAATCAATTTCGGACGTTCCAAAGGTTCCTGGAAGGCCCCTCTGGAGACCAGGGCCACGGCCCTGGAAACCACCTTTCCGTCCTCCTGGCTCTTGGCGCTCATCATTCGGATAGCCGTGGCGAAAATGATATCTCCCAGTAACACGGCTCTGCGAGCCCCTATCAGTGTCCATGTCGCCGGCAGATTTCTCCGGACAATATCCTGGTCCACAAAATCATCATGAATAAGCGAGGCGGTCTGGATCAATTCTATGGCCACCGCCCTTGGGATCACCTCATCGAGTTCTCCGCCGAGAGCCTCATTCATCAACATAGTCAGACAGCCTCGAATTTTCTTGCCGCCTCCCAGGGCTTCTCTCATGTGAAGAAGCAGGGGCTGCTCCGCGTCATCCATAATCAGGCAGAATTGCTCGAATATAGCGTCGTCTAAACGGGGTCTTCTCGTTTTACAGAATTCCTGAAAATTCATGGCCTTCCGACCTCCATCATCGTATCGCGCGCTCATTCGGATTTTTTTGTACTTTGGACTCTAGTATCAATTTAATTTAGGTTCTTCTCCAATTTAGTTGGAGAACAAACGCTTAGACCCTTGACCCCTTGAATCCTTTCAAAATCATCAACTCTTTTGGAGATGATTCTTAATTTAAGACACGCCGGATCAATAATCCCAAGCCCAGAAGAATTACTCCGAAACTCAAGCACTTAAGCATGGTTTCATAACGGTTAATCAAGTTAATATCTTCCACTGGAAGAACGCCTGATTGCTTTTTGAGTTCCTTATACGGTCGTGAGGCCTTTATCTCTACCAGGCTGAAAAACGCCATAGCCAGACCAATTACTACCGCTTCAATATTAAGGCGGTTAGTCTGCACCATGAATCCGGATATGACCGGCAGGAATCCCCAGGAGAACGCGAACCAATTGTCCTTATGAAACTTCCCGCCAAACCACTCGAGATTATAGGCGAATACAAAAAAACCCTGCACGATGGCCACGGGCCAGACCCAGGGTACGAACCGAATCATATAATACACAGCCAGGGCGTAAGCCAGAACGAGAGCCATGATGGCCAGCGACCATAATTGAAATTTCGTGAAAGTCCTGCCCCAGGGACCAGTCTCCTTACCGCCTAGAGCATCCAGCGCGTGAGCAGAGATTCCCAGACCGAGGAAATAAACAATAACCGTGGCCGCAACCCGGTCCCAGAAAATAGTTTCAGCCAGCATGGCCCCCATCACCGTGAATGAAAGTACCATTCCGGTATAAGGCAAAAAAAGCAGCCCGATAAAAATCCTCAACTTAACAGGCCCGAATCGAGGCACAAACCACTCTGAGCTTCGGTCCGCTATTTTTTGAGACAAATGGCCCTCCTCAACCGCACCAAAAACGTAACTTGAAATAGCTATTTACATAAAATTATATTTTGTAGCCGACGAAATAACAACCGCCTCTTTTCCCGGTGCGCGAAAACCAAGTATTAGTCCCGGCTTAATTTGTGTTTGACACATCCTGCCCGTTTGGATATTTTCAATACTTGGCAAATTCAGAACATAGTCCAGGGGTTAATCGTCTTTATCGAACATCTCCGGCAAAAAAGCTGGAAATAGCTTACATATTTCTTCAAAGGAGGTATCATGTCTGTTATTCCTTACGCTAAACTCGAAGACTCGCCGCAAAAAATTCAGGCATTTTTCGCCAAGATGCAGGCCAATACCGGCGGCGTGGGAAATCTCTTCCGGATGGCCGCCCATAGCCCGGCCACGGTTCGTGAATTCACACGTTACGGCGACCGGCTTCTCTTTAAAGCGGAATTTGACGACCGATTCCGGGAGTTATGCATCATTCTGGTTTCACATCTGTGCAAATCAAGATATGAATGGGCCCACCATGTGCCTATCGCCCTGAGAACAGGGATTACCCGCGAACAACTGGAGCAGATAGAAAACTGGCGTGATTCTGAACTGTTTTCCGAACAAGAAAAAGTGATACTGGCTTTTACGGAAGAAGTGGTTAATAACAGCCGTCCCTCGCCTGAAACTTTTACCGCTGCCGCTGAATTCCTGGATAATACCAGCCTGGTTGAATTGACCCTCTCCATTGGGCATTGGTCCATGGTGGCTAAGGTCCTGAACACCTTCCAGGTCGATATTGAAGAAGATTTCCTCGAGGCTAATAAAGAATTATTGCCCGACAATGGACCGGCCTGACTTTTAGACGGGATTGTCGGCTAAAAAATAGAACAGAACGGGTCAAAGAAGATAAGTTTCAGGAATTGCTTGAACAAAACAAGCCCGTGATACCAGAAATTATTACCCGGCACTCATTTTTTCCGGAGAACAACCATGAATATTATCGCTCTGGCTGACATTCACGGAGAGGTTTCACGAGTCAGGGCATTCGTGTCGCAAAAGCCTTCGGCCGACCTGATTCTTCTGGTGGGCGATATCACCCATTTCCGAGGCGAAAAGGAAGCCGCCCAGATATTGGACGTGCTCAAACAGACCCGGATACCCTTACTGGCTGTCTCAGGCAACTGCGATTTCTCAGAGGTAGACGACTTTCTCAGCCGGGAAGGAATCGGTATCCACGGTCGTTGGGTAACTCGTGGTGGAATTACTTTCGTAGGCTTAGGCGGTTCTCTCCTCTGGCTAGGTCAAACCCCAAATGAGTTGCCCGAAGAAGCGTATGAGACCTTTTTGTCCAGGCTCACCCCGGAATTACCCTCGAACCAGCCCGTCATTCTCGTATCACACCAGCCTCCATTTGGGACGGACACAGATCTGGCCAGCAACGGCAAACACACAGGCAGCCGCAGTATTCGGAAATTTATCGAACAATATAATCCTCTTATCTGCTTTACCGGCCATATCCACGAAGCGGTGGGGATAGATAGAATCAGCCCGACCAGGATAATTAACTCTGGTCCCTTTTTCAATGGACTTTACGGCTACGCTCAAGTCACGGATAAGCTTGAATCTTTAACCATTAAAAATATCGTCAATAACAAACAAAAGGGATGAGGCCTAAAGCTTGAACTCATGAAAACCGAATCCCGTTTACAAGAGAACCCTGTTTTAACCGGACCCGGCTAATTCAGAAAACAACCGGATCGCGATCAAAGTTTGTTATTCAGGACCGCTTCTGA
>JAZGHI010000274.1:0-5780 GCA_036480955.1 Candidatus Adiutricales bacterium | reverse complement strand
TTTACATTGACGCTGTGTACAACAGATGCTCCATTCCGTGTACTTTAGGATTTTAAAAATTTTTTCGCCCGGATGAATATCTAAAACAAGGTAACCGCTTTTTCTGGTAAGCACCCGAGTCCTCGATCCCAAGACTCGCCAGCGTCCCACGCTCGGATGAGTCTTGACTTTGCCCTCCCGTTTTACTAATTTAACTAATTAATTAGGCGAGTGTGTCTGCTTCCGGACACAAACGGCATTAATGGCTCAATGCAGTTGACAGGGACAGTATAGAGCTCTTGCAGACAATGCTGTTACCAATTTTTAATGGACATCTATCAGAGTAAGGAGTGTAAATATGGTTGATCTAAAGAAACTCGATGCCGAGCTGACGCGTTTTATACGTCCGGATACCTCGCCCGTGGCTATCCGGATGTGCGAATCAGAAAAAGAACTGCCGGAGAGGACGAGAATTCCGCAGCGGGATCTGGGCATCACCATCTCGCTCTGCCACGCCATCGCTCTGGCAAAACGATATGGCTGGATCATGGCCGTCGACAAGCAGCAGTCTTGTTACGTGGCCGGTATCAGCATGGGACTGCTGCCGCTGCAGCCCGACGTGGTCGATGGCAGTTTCCAGGCCTCGCTGGGTGTCTGGGGTCAGACGCCGGAACAGGCCGCGGCGGCCATAGAAAACATGCCGAAATTTGAATACGGCAAGTACAAATATGTGCTCATGGCCCCTGTCGGGAAGGCCGACTTTGAGCCGCACTGCATCATTACTTACGCCAATCCCGCCCAGGTATGGGTACTTCTCAGCGCCTACCTGGCCGGTACCGGTAAATCCGGCGGACTGGATGTCACCTTAACCACCGGCGCCGGCTGCACGAACCATATCACGCGCGTTATTCAGACCGATGAGGCCCAGTTCGCTTTAGTTGGCACCGGAGAACGGCTTGTTCCGAATACACGGGAGCACGAATGTGCTTTCTCCATTCCCATAAGTAAAATGGAACAGACTATCAAAGGTCTCGAAATGGGCAGGCGGTCCGGTGTATTCAGATATCCTATTCCTTCGTTTCTCAGATATGATTCACAGCATCCCCCCGGATATAAAGAGATGAGAGAGCACCTGCTGGAAGGCGCCGAAGGCTAGGGGTATTATAAAAGGAGGCCTCCTTTCAGGTAGATTGGAACCGGTGGGTCCACCGCCGGGCGGCGACAGACCTTTTCGGTCATATCCGCGGGAGTTTTATTAAAATTAAACTTACCGCCCGCAAATACTCGGCCTGTTTGACTTAAAAAAAATGACCCGGCGGAAACCGGGTCATTCAACCACATAACTTGGGTAAAATTTAACTAAAGGCCGAACCCGGCTAGATCCGGGCCAAGGTATTCCCTCTCGTTTTCGCCCAGTATACCCATGGCCAGGCAGATGATGGTCCACATGTGAACCGTGTAGTAATTACCGCCGTAAAATTCCGCCAGGTCCAGAATCTGGGAATGGCAGTTATGGCATGAAGCGACAACGTAATTCGCCCCGGTATCCACGATCTGATCGAATTTAAGTTTCCCGTAGGCCCGGCGCTCATCAGGAAAACCGCCTTGCAGGGCCCCGCCGCCACCGCCGCAGCAGTAGTTGTTCGATTTATTGGGGATGGTATCGATAAAGTTTTCTTCCCCAACCACGGTTTTGACCACGAACCTGAGTTCATCGGCCCAGTAGTCGCCGAGGGTCTTCCGGACCATGTTGCAGGGGTCCTGTACCGTGAACTTGATGCCCAAGTCTTTGTTCCAGTCTGAATCGACCTTGAGTTTTCCTTCCCTGATCCACTGAGCGTAATACTCGATAATACTTTTACACTCGAAATTGTGCTCTATGTTGAACTTTTGCAGTCCGACCCGGACCGCATAAAATTCGTGGCCTCATTCGGTATTGAGCCAGACTTTACAGCCCAGTTCATCTACGGCCCTGGCCTTCTCCCGCACAATCTTTTCCCAATTAGGCATGTCCGCCAAAAACAGGCAATAATTTTCAGCGGCCCATCCCTTGGAACCGTAGGTCCAATCAGCGCCGGCTTCGTCAAGAATCTTCCAGAGCGGGACCATCTCGTCAGGCTCGGTCACGGGTTCGCGGGAATTCTGGTTAAGGAAGAAATAGGCGCCTTTCTTGTCCATGGGAGCCTGGAGGTCCTCGAAACCCGGCTGTTCCGCCCTGACCTCCTCAGCCACGTCTTCCACCACGAACCTCCAATCTTCCTCGTTCGCGCCCATGGAGCTGTGGGTCTCCTGGGTTATGGCCAGGTCACAGGATTTGCGGATTCCAGAGGGGCGTTTATCCCTTTCCCAACTTGCCCGCGCCTGGGTGACCATCCCTGGGATGTCAATATCCATGGGACAGGCGGCCTTGCATCTGCCACACAGGCTGCACATCCAGATCCATGGGGTATTGAGAATCTCTTCGTCCAATCCCAAGAGCGCCATTCTCAGGAATTGTCTGGGGTTCATACCGGCGAGGTCCGTGGCCGGGCAGCCACCGGCGCAGGTCCCGCAGGTCATACATAGATCCAGATTCCCGCCCTCAGGCAGGAGCGGTTGGATTCTTTCTTTGAATTCGCTCTTCATATCAGCCCATAACAGGGGCTCCGCCATAGCGTGTGTACCTCCTTGTTCCTATACTCAACGCATTAATATTTACATATATGATTATCTTAACTCACTGATAATTCAATATATTTAAAGAGAATTTTCAACAATCCTATAGACGTTGTCTATATATTTCCAAGTTGGACCGATAGTAAACTGGCCCAAATCTTTCATTTGACCTGAAAACAGGCAAAAAAAATTAACCTATTTGCCTTTCTCATAGGCCAATGGCCGTAAAAATACATATTTAACCTTTTAATGTCAACAAGTTTTACCCTAACTTTTCACCTTGACACGGGAAGGTTTACTTATTTATCGTTTTCTTGGGATTTAGGGGGGATACTTTGGTCTGGTTTACAATTTTTGCGTAGTAGCGCTGGTCTTTTTCCAGATTTATGGGTACCGGACGCATCATATTGAGCTTGGTTACCAGGAAATTAAGCTTTTTTATCTGCCGGTACTTCTCCTGTTCGTCAAGGGCTGAATCGAGTAAGTCCTCTATCCGGGCAATTTCTTTTTTAAGTTCTACTTCCGGAGGCGAGAATCCGGCGTTTTTGAGTATCTTGTAGGCCATCCGCAACTCCTCCGGCACTCTGTCCCACTCGGTAAAATCCAGAGGCTTACCCCGGCCGCTCAAGTTATCGAATTCACCCCTTTCCTGGGCTTCCTTTATCTTTTTTTCAGCTAATTTTTTAAATATAGTAATTGTCAAAAATTTTGTCCGTTTCCTTTGATTTTAGTTGAATTTAGATTCAGACAACATAGAGATCGTGTAACTACCTGCAATTACTATATGATTTTATTAACGTTTGCTATATTAGATGCCTTGCTTCCGCTATCTGTGATTTCGGTAATTTAATGCTTTGGAGCGGTCAATACTTTTGGCAAACGTTATATATCAGACATTTAGAATAAGGTTCTTCTCCAATTTAGTTGGAGAACAGGGTTCGAGGATTCAAAATCAGCATTTCACTCGAATCCTTTGACCCTTGACCCCTTGAATCCTTTCAAAATCATCAACTCTTTTGGAGATGATTCTTAATAATTAATATCAAAACGGAAGGTGTCTGTCCATACCCAACACAATCGGGGTGACAAACATCAGTTAGTAGCCTATATTTATCGGACATAAGGAAAAAGTAATGATGAGCGGGGCTCAAATTAAGAACCTGTCTTCCATGTTTTTTGTCTCAGCCGGGACCCTGGCGTTTGAGGTGGTACTCATGCGCTTGTTTTCCGTTACCTTCTGGCACTATTTCGCCTCCCTTCTCATCGCCCTGGCCCTGACCGGATTCGGGACCGCGGGTAGTTTTCTGGCGGTCCTGACCCCCAAACTCAGTAAACATCATACGTTGGTTTTAGCTGTAACCGCCTTGAGCGCGTCTCTGGCCATGATTTTCAGTTACGCCCTGGTCGTGAAAGTCGGGATGGAACCACTGGCCCTGGCCTGGGACAGAATGTCCTGGCTGGATTTAGGACTGGTATGTCTTATCCTGGTGGTGCCTTTCTTCTTCAGCGCCCTCCACATCGGTCTCATCCTGGCGCGTTCTGAAAAAACGAACCTGGCTTACGCCTTCAATCTGGCGGGCTCCGGAGCCGGGTGTCTCGTGGCCGTCCTGGCCGTGGCCTATCTGATGCCCAATCACGCTCTTTATCCGGCCGCCGGCCTGACTCTGCTCGGTTTTATTTTTTACCTGAAAGAGATAAATCCAAAAATCGCCGCAACCATGGTCATGGTTGCGGCCGCCTCCGCGATTCTGATTCTGACATATCCATTGCCCCTGCGTTTCGAGCCTTTTAAAGAACGATCGTCGGCTTTGGCCGCCCGATACAGCCAATTGGAACATCAAACCGTGGGGCTGCACGGGATCGTTGAAGTAATCGGCGGTCCGAGTTTCCACTTTGTGCCGGGCCTGTCCCTTTCCTGCCCGGAAGACCTGCCGCCCCAGAAAGGACTTTTCATAGACGGGGACCTGGTGGGGCCGATTACCCGGTTGGAATCGGATGATCCCCCCGGTTTCGTGGATTGTCTGATACATAATCTGGCCTTTATTGGACCTAAACTTAAGAAAATCCTTATCATCAATCCTGAAGGGGGATTAAACTTCCTAATCGCTCTGAAAAACAGCCAGGCCGGGATTACGGCTATTGAGGAAAATCCCCAGATTGTAAAACTCATGACCGAAGCTCTGGCCGATTTTACGGGGAACCTGTACCAACGGCCTGGGGTCGATATTATTCAGACCGACCCATTCATATTCCTGGGCCAGACCGAAAAGAGATTTGACCTGATACTTCTGGGGCAGGGGACTAAATGGGAGGCCGGATCGTCCTCGGGTCTTGGTGTCAGCCGATTGCTCACAATAGAGGGCCTGGCCCGCGTGCTTGACGTCCTTGAACCTGCTGGAACCCTGGCTCTGGCCGGTCCATTAATGACCCCGCCCCGGGCCTCGATAAGGCTTTTTGCCACGGCGGTCAAGACCCTGGAAAACAGGGGCTTGAACCCTCAAACGGCCCTGATCATGGCGCGGGACTGGCACACGGTTCTGCTTCTGATTAAACCGGCCCGGTTTACCTCAACAGAAATTGAAGATGTGCTGAACAACTCGCGGGCTTTAGGTTTCGATCTTACCTATCTGCCTGGATTTTTGCCGGAGAGACTGCCAGGTTTTCATAGGATCGAAGGCCGGCCCCTGGTTCAGGCGGTTGAAATGATACTTTCGGGGCAATCGGCCCAACTCCATGACCGATCTTTTTTCAACCTCAAACCGGCCACGCGCGATCGCCCTTATTTTTTTAATTTCTTCCGGCTGAAGACCCTGAACCTGATAATTGGGGATAAGGCCTCGAGATTATTATCAGTCATGGAATGGGGCCTGCTCTTTACCTGGGGCGGCCTGGCCGCCGCTATTCTGATCGCCGGCGCGGGAATATTCCTGCCCCTGATCAAGCTGAAAGCACGTACCCGCCGGCCGGCTTTTTTCGCCCTGATCGGTCTGGGGTACATGCTGGCTGAAATCACCGTGCTGGATGAGACAATTTTCCGGGTGGGATACCCGGCCCTGGCCGTGCCCCTGGTAATCGGGATTTTTTTACTGCTTTCGGGATTGGGAAGCTATCTGTGGGGATCACGTCCTCCCGGCTCATTTACCCTG
>JAZGHI010000273.1:0-2360 GCA_036480955.1 Candidatus Adiutricales bacterium | reverse complement strand
CGGTTCAGTTTGCCAATTTGGTCTCCGAGTCGAGTGTGGTTAGTTTCTGAGAGAGAAACAGCCGCTAAATAAATCGCCCGACTGTGTGAAAAGTCCGTTAAGAACGGCGGAAACGGGGCGAGAATTCACTTAAGACCAGAGAGCGCAGTCAGGCTGTCTCGCTACCAGTAAGCCTGACGTAGTGAACTGGGAACGCCCGCTAGGGCGTAATGATGATTCTTCCAGCACGATGATTGCCTTTGCTAGACGATGATACTATAATAGCTTCTTGAAAGGAGGCAAGCGGTCTCCGCCTTTTCTACTGGCTACAGGGGGTTCAGGGGAGCAATCAAAGCTCCCCTGTATTTTATGTAGTGGATTGACATTAATTGTCAGAGGTGTATAATCTTGTCACAGCATCGTCAAAGAGAATCAAAGAAAAGGATAAAAATGGGACAAAAAATAGAAGTAAAAACAATAAGCAAGGACGGTAAGAAACTACTTATCGCCGTGTTAAAAAAAGCAATACAAGTAGAATATGACCTAATATTCAACTACCCAAGGGTTATTGATTCTTTTATTAAGTTTGACAAAATCAATGACGAAAGGTTTTTATCCGATGTGGAAACAATAGGTAAAGACTCTTTGAGACATCTGAATTGGGATGTGGATATAATTGAAAGCCTGGGTGGAGAATATGATTGGAATATTAATGCTGTCGAAAGATACTATGATGTTAACGAGCGAAGAGGTCAGCAACTTGAAAAAGAGAAAGCGGCTGCCGAGTTATACAAACAGGCAATTCGTTTGGTGCGTGAGAACATAGTTAAGGAAAAAGTTGAGGATATTTCAGGGAAGCTAATAAACACTGGAAGAAGAGGATTACGAGAAGAAGTCCGTAAAGCGAGTGAATTAGTCGGTATACTAGAAAGAATAGAATTAGAAGAAGAAAAACATGTGAGAATGATACAAGATTTGCTGGCAACATATGATTTCTTAATGGGTGGAGAATCTTAAGGGAAAAAGTGTAGAATAATATGAGTTGAAAGGAGGCATACAGCCTCCGCCTTTTCTATCGGCTACAGGGGGTTGGTGGTCGGAGGTTCGAATCCTCCCGCCCAGACGGCCGCCGTTCCCGTCTCTTGCTTTTTCGGATTCTTTGCCTGGTCATTACTCTGCCGAACGGAGCCTCGTATTAAAAGTCCTGTTTTATGCTGGATATTGACATCCAATCTGCCGGGGATTAATCTGGACACAGGGTCAATACGGGAAACCCGGATTCAAAAGGAGGTAAGGAGATGCCGAAGGAATATTATTCCCCCCAAGGAGTTTATGAACCCATCGGCTGGTCTCATGCCGTTAAAGCGGGCAATACGATTTACGTTGCCGGAATGCTCGGCTGCGATGAGAACCAGAAGCTGGTCGAGGGCGGCTTTGAGGCTCAGACCGTGAAGGCTTTCGATAACATCGGGCGGGTATTGGCAGCCTCCGGCGTTTCTCTCCGGGATGTGGTCAAGATGAACATCTATTTCAAGGACCTGGAAGACGTCTATAAATTTCGGGAAATCAGAGCCCGTTATTTCCAGCCTCCCATGCCCGTATCTACCGGGGTTGAAGTCTCCCGCCTCGTTTTTGACGCACTTGTGGAGATAGACGTCATCGCGGTAAAAGATTAAGAGAATCATACCCGCCGGCAGCATACTCTGGTAAGGTGATTGACATCCTGGCAGGAGATTACTAGACTGGACTGACAGCTGCCGCTGTTTACCTGAAACACATTATCCGGCAGGTGAATGGTATTGAGGAGGACATTATCTTGGCCGAGATGACCCACCGGCAAAGGATTCTGGCCGCCGTCGGGAAGCAGCCGGTGGACAGGCTTCCTTTCGGCGCTCGCATTGACCTCTGGTACAACTACCACTCCGCCAACGGCACCCTACCGGCTGAATACCGGGCGTGGAACATCGTTGATATCCTGCGCCACCTTGGGGCGGGGTGTTCCGTTGTTCTCGGCAGCCGGGTAACCGGCGCCGGTGCGCCGGGACGAATCTTTACCCTCTGGGAAACCGCCTATCCCGGCCTGGAGGTCACCGTCCGTAAGGAAGGCCCGATGACGGCCACCGAGTATATAACGCCCAAAGGTACCCTCAGCTCCCGGATGGAATTCAATTATACCGAGGGCTATTTACAGGGCTATACCGCGGAACGGCTGTTTAAAAGCGAGGCGGATTACCCGGCGATTGAGTACCTGATTGAGAATACGGTGCTCACCCCGGATTACGCCGGTTATCTGGAACTGGCCGAAATCATCGGGGAAGACGGGGAAATCAGGTGCGGCTCCCGCACTTCACCCATGCAGTATATCATGCGCGACCTGATGG
>JAZGHI010000272.1:0-14221 GCA_036480955.1 Candidatus Adiutricales bacterium | reverse complement strand
ACACCGGCGCAGTTGAAAAGAGAAACCGTTATTCGTTCGACGGAAACGCTTCCGCAGTTCAGACACAAAATCCGCTCCCCGTCTTTCAGCACCAGGGCTTCGAATTCGTGACCGCACTGTTTGCATCTGTAATCAAAAAGAGGCATATACTTGAAATCCCTTTCAGAAATTCGAACAAGATCTGCGGATTAGAGCGTTTGTCATATTAATGTTTCGTTTTAGGCGATTAATAACATAAAAACTATGTCGGTCAATCGTCCCCCATAGGTCGAGACAAACGCCAAAACATCATGTAATTGCCATTAGTTACATGTCTCCGATGTTGGTTAAAGGCATAATTGCTTCCTTCGCTGGAAACGGAGCATATTTTGGGCAATTACTATACTTTTAAAAAGTTTCCGGAATTCCGGCCAAGACCTTCTCTGGTTCCGCAGTTGGATCACTGCCAAGACAAACACGCTAAATAGAAGATTTGACCAGGGCATCCGTGGTGTGGGCCAGGCGCTGTACCAAGGTCCGGTTAAATACCTTGTAAAAACGCAGCTGAGTGCTGAGAGAGGTCTGTTCAAAGAAGGGGGCGCCGATTTTCATAACGATTGAGTCTTTAACGGCCTGGATAGTGGCAGTCCTGGGCATATCGCCCTTAAAAGCCATTTCACCGAAACAGTCGCCGCTTTTAAGGACCGAGACACGCTGCCCGCGCTTTTTCACTGAAGCTTCACCGGTAACGAGAATATAGAAGAAATCTTCTGCTTCTCCCTCGGAAATGATATTTACAGCCGCGTCGTACTTAAGCCACTGGGTCGCCTTCAGAATCTGCAGGAGTTCACTGGTGCTGAAATCCTTGAAAAAGGCAATGTTTTTGACCGCGTTGAACTTTTTCTCAAAATTGATTTCTTCCTCCAGAAAACGCATGTGCCCGAAGGACGAGGCCAAATCGTCCGCCATCTGCAATCCTGACTGGTATCGCTCAGCCGGATTTTTCCTCAAGGCTTTTGATACCACCCTCTCCAGCGAATCAGGGATATCCGGCCGATATTTTTTTATGGGGTCCGGATCTTCATTGCTTATCTTATAAAACATGGCCACATCCGTATCGGCGGTAAATGGTTTCACTCCGGTCAACAGTTCGTAAGCCACCACACCCAGGGAAAATAAATCGGAACCTGGTCCGGGCGATTCCTGCTTGAGCAGTTCGGGCGAGGCATAGGACAGGGAGGCGGTCATCGCCCCCTCCATTATTGAATCCTGTGATCCATCCACCGCGGCGATACCAAAGTCTGAAATCTTGATCTCACCTGTTTTTGAAATCATGATATTGGCCGGCTTGATGTCCCGGTGAATCACTCCCTTCTGGTGGGCGTATTCCAGGGCCTGGGCGCATTTGTAGATAACCTTGACCACCCTGTCCACTAAAAGCAGGTTTTTTTTCCTGGCGTAACTTTTAAGCGTAGTGCCGTCTACATATTCCATGATCAGGTAACACAGGTCATTCTCCACCGCCGCGTCATATACTGACACTATGTTGGGATGGTCCAGGTTACCCGCGGCCCTGGCCTCGTGAAAGAAAGCCTCGCGGAATTTATCAAACTCTGCCCGGTCTGAAGGAGGGGGCGTTTTGGACATTTTTATGGCCACCAGGCGCTCGATAAACGGGTCCTGGCCCAAATAGACTACGCCCATACCTCCCCGGCCAAGCTCCTTTATCAAGCTGTATCTGCCAATGGTCAGCGGCTGAGATATGGCGCCTTCAACACGATGGCCGAAGCCAGTCCACGGTCTGGCTTTAGCCAGTTCCCTTACCCTATTCCAGAGATCGGTAATCAGGTTTCCCATACAGTTTTCCTTTTGAAAGAATTCTAATTAATTTTTGACGCTTAATCCATAAAAAAGAACAGCCATTCTCATCCCCCTGATTCTTTATCCAAACCCGGGCACTATTTCTGGTGAGGGTTGCTGGAGAACGTCCGCGGTCAAGTTCCTCTAACCAACCGGAAATACCTTCTCTTTCCTAATCGAACAGTCACTCCCCCTGTCGGAATTTCAGCTCGCGCTTCAATATCTTTCATGGGCTGTTGCTCGATATAAAATCCTGCCTGCTTTATAAGCCGCCTTATCTCACTTTTTGATTTGCTTAAATTCAATGAAAAACATAGATCAACCCAGGTCGATCCGAGCAGGGTGGAGGGTACTTCCAGCTCCGGTAATTCCGAGGGGGCGTTTTTAAGCTGGACTATCCGGCGGAATTTTTTTTCCGCCTCACCGGCCGCCCCTATACCGTGATACTGCTGTACCAGGTTGAAGGCCAGCTTTTTTTTAATCTCCATTGGATTCGCGCCCAGACTGAGCCTCTGTGACAACTCCTCAATTTCACTAACTTCAAGCGAACTGGTTAGCACCAGATAATCATGAATGTACTCATCTGAGATGCGCATCGTCTTGCCGTACATATCAAAGGGCGAATCTTTTATATTAATCACATTCCCGAAGCTCTTGGACATTTTTCGCCCGTCAGTTCCTATAAGGAGAGAGCTGGTAATCATTACGTGCGGTTTGTGGCCGTAGTATTCCTGGATAGTTCGGCCGGCCAGCAGATTGAAGTGCTGGTCATAACCGCCGACCTGGACGTCACACTCGAGAGCGTAGGCATCGTAACCCTGCATAAGGGCGTAGAGGGCCTCGTGGAAACGGAGCGATTCGCCGCTGTCCATCCTCTGCTGAAAATCCCGGCGAGCGATGATCTGCTTCATGGAGAAGATGCTGGCCAGTTCAATGATCCGCGCGAATGAGATCTTAGAAAGCCATTCACCGTTGTACCGGACCTCGGTCTTCTCCGGGTCGAGCACCTGAAAAGCCTGCTCCTTGTAGGTTTTGGCCATCTTTAGAACCTGCTCATGGGGCAGACGCCTCCGTTCACCTGTCTGCTGGCTCGGATCGCCGATAGTGGCCGTGTAATCACCGATCAGGAAGATGACCTGGTGGCTTAAGCTTTGAAATTTGCGCAGCTTTTGAAGCGGTACAAAATGGCCGACGTGAAGCTCCGTACTAGTGGGATCAACTCCTAGGTAAACCCTAAGCGGCCGCCCCAGGTTCAATCTCTCCCTCAATTCCTCCCGCATCTGAATGCGCAGGGATGGAGAACCAGATTCGTTTTCGCCCCAGTCGTCTGCCTCGTCGGCAAACCGTGTGCCGTGCATGAGTATTTCAAGCTGCTCATCCACGGAAATGTTGTCTTGAGTCACGCTTATCCCCTTTCTTTTTAGAAAAACATTTTGTGTGCGGATTAAAGCCGGTTCAGGCATAAAAAAAGCGGCCAACAAGTGGCCGCGCCCAAATCGGAAGACTATTTACATATCAGTCTCCATCAGGGACACGGCATACCTTCCCGTAATAAAGATACAATGTACCTTTTATAGCGGTAATAAATGACGAAAATCCTTTTGGGCCGGACTGTTCTTCGATCTTTAATATTGGGAACCGATTTGACATCAAGCGCTCTCCTGACTATTCACAGCCAGATAGCATAATAAGAATGGCGTGTCAATTTACGTTTACAAAACCTGACCGAGCCTGACCTCATTAAAAAAATGCAGGGGCGACACGCGGCCGCCCCTATTACTAATAGCCAGATCCTGATAGAATTTATTTACCCTTCCAGTTAGGCGGCCTTTTCTCCACAAAGGCCCTCGGACCTTCCCTCATGTCCTCGGATTGATACATGGCCATGTTACCCGGATAGGTCTTGGCCATGGCCTCATCCAGAGGCAAGCGGATACCTTCCACCGCCGATTCCTTGCTGGCCCTGATGGACAGGGGCGCGCCTTTCATGATCTCATCGGCGTAACTCATGGCCGTGGCCATCAGGTCTTCCAGTTTAACTATTTCGGCCACAATGCCGTACTGCATGGCCTCCTGGGCCGTTATGCGCTTCGAGGTCATGATCATGTTCATGGCCAGATGATAGGGTATCTGTCTGGGCAGACGGTGTACACCACCAGCGCCGGCCATCAGCCCTACTCGAGGTTCCGGGAGGCCGAAAGTCGCTCCTTCGGCGGCAATGATGATATCGCAGGCCAGGGCGATTTCAAAGCCGCCGCCCAGGGCCAAACCGTTAACCGCGGCGATAAAGGGCTTGTAGCAATCAAACCGGGATGTGATTCCGCCGAAACCGCCTTTCGGGGCTGTCCCGCCTCCCGGTCCTCCACCGGCTGCCTGGGCCTTAAGGTCGTTGCCCGCGGAAAAAGCGCGGTCACCGGCCCCGGTGACGATACAAATCCAGGCATTGGGATCTCCGTCAAATGCGTTTAAGGCCTCGGACATCTCACCGCTGGTAACGGGACTGATAGCGTTCATGACCTCAGGTCGATTCATGGTTACAATTGTTACATGATCCTTCTGCTCCACAGTAATGTGTTCAAAAGCCATAATTCTCCTCCTTAATGATTAGATACTTTAATTATTTATACCTAAACCAGCCCCTGAGGAACCTGAGACTCGGCCCTCAGACTTCTTATCCAGCCAGAACTTGAGCGGTCTGATAACGATCCGGTGTATCGTTCACAAGTGTAATCCCTCAAAACTCAAGCAGCCTTTTACATGACTGAAACGTGGTTATTTTAAGCCTAGTTAATATGTTTTGTAAACCCTTGTTTGATGGTTTAGGAGTTATTTGAGATCAATGGTCATCCGTCTTAAGGTCGTGTGCATGGAAACCGCCATTTCTATCGCGGCTAAAAGACTTGTATGATCGGCCCGGCCCTTACCGGCTATATCGCAGGCCGTGCCGTGATCAACGGAGGTGCGGATAAAAGGCAGCCCCAAAGTCACGTTGACACCGCCCTTAAAATGAAGGAGCTTAAAAGGAATGAGCGCCTGATCGTGATACATGCAAACCACGGCGTCAAATTCCCGGTTCACCGCCCGATAAAAAACGGTGTCCGGAGGAATGGGCCCGGTTAGGTCAAGCCCCCGCTTCTTGGCCTTGTCCACGGCCGGTTGTATGATTTCTTCTTCCTCATTTCCGAACAAGCCTCCTTCCCCGGCGTGGGGATTCAGGCCGGCGACAGCCAGCCTCGGGCGAGGTATTCCGAAGAATTTTTTTAATGAGTCTTGGGTGATTTCGGTCGTTGAGACGATCTGTTCAGCGTTCAGGAGAAGGGGAACTTCCTTTAAGGCTAAATGTGTGGTCACCAGGGCCACTTTAAGCCTCGGACCGGCCAGCATCATGACCACCTTTACTCCACCGGCCAGGTGGGCCAGCATTTCGGTATGGCCTTGAAATTTGTGACCAGCCAGGTTAAGAGCCAATTTGCTTATGGGAGCCGTCACCAGACCTTGAATTTTCCCGGCTAGGGCCAGGTGAGCCCCGGCCGTTATGTATTCTGCCGAGGCCTTGCCGGTCTGAGCATTCGGCTGTCCCGGAGTGAGGCACGCCTCCTCGAGCCGAGAAACGGGCAGTAAATCAATGGTCCCTAACTCTCCGGCCGGGTCCCGGTTTTGCTCCAGGATGTTTAGATTCAGGCTTAGTTTGAGTAGTTCCGCGGCACGCTTGAGCGCGCCGGTGTCCCCGAGAACCAGGGGCCGGCATATCCGAAAGACACGTTCCTCACTTAAGGCCCGGACCACTATCTCCGGTCCAATTCCGGCGGCGTCACCCATGGTCAGGCCCAGAATGGGAAGAGGCTTTTCAGACATCAAAGCTTCCCTCAAAACCGGAAATAGGTGTCATTACAGCTCCCAGGCCGCTTTTAGATTTTCACTGACCATGCGCCCTTTGCTGAATCCTGTACCCACAGGCGGCATGACCGCCCGGTTGGCAAGCTCCATCGACTTGATTTTGATCGATGAAAAAAGATGCTTCAGTTCGCTCATATCTTTGCCCTCCTCCCCTTCTACGTTCAGTTACACTGTCCCGCCGAATGAAGAATTGAACCACATAAAGATTTAATTTTTTGGGCAGAATTAGACAATTAAAATCCAGCTGGAAACGGTATTAACTTATTTCGTTAAAGCTATCAAAGACCTTTTAATAAGTCAAACCAGACTATTGAATACAAAAAAAACGGGAACAAACATCGTTCCTCTCTGGTCAAGCTATTGGTGTTTAGCCGAAATGGTCTGAAAGAGGCGTGGGTCTGAACGCTCTTAGGGCCGGGAACCTAGGCCTAGTCTGGGTTTAGCTAATGGGCCGGTCAATCTGAAATTCAGTTTACTCGCCTTCCGCACGTCTGAACCAAAACGGATCGAACCTTTCAGCTCCAGCACCGGTTTAATGAAGTTCACGATTTTTCCATCCAACCGCAGTTCAATTTTTGGGCCATCCACACTTAGGTTTTCCACGACCAGTTCCCTATCGGTCAATGAGAATGTGATTTCCAACTGGTCGAAAGCAAGCTCCTCTTTGGGGAGTTCGGGTAAGGGCCGGCCGGTAAACTGACCGGGACCCATAGTGAATTTACCCTTCCCACTAGTCGGGAAAACCTGGTCCCGGCCATGTATAATCGCCTGTCCACGCAAAGGACCGACCATGCTTGCCTGGCCGGCAGTTCTTGTGAAAGAGAAATCGGGAAAGTCTATTTCTTCCAGGGCCAGATAATAATCCCGGCTGCCAAAGGGCTTGTATTCGAACCTTCCCCTAATTTTGCCCCCCCAGACCCTGGCCTGCCAGTCGCCGTATATACGGCCCCAAAGTAAATGCGACGGTTTTATACTAATCTTGACCTCATCCGACCTGAGCAGCCAGACGATCTCACTGGACTCGGCCAGACCGACATCCAGTCCCTTCAAGCCGATGTTAAACGGTATACCTGTTTCTACCGCGGGAAATTCGATCTTTACCAAACCCGTGGCTTCGGCCCTGTTTTTAAGATAGGCGGCCGTAGCACTGTATGGAAACCGGTAATGCGCCACGACCAAACCCAGAATGAGAACGTAAACCGCCAGGAACAGCGCTATGAGGATCTTCCGGCCGGAACTCATCAGGTTGACGCCGGTGTGGCCACACGTAAAGTTACGTCCAGCCGGTCAGGTGTAAGGTACCTCGGACGAATATGCAGGTTGTAGACCAACAGGACTTTATCGCTGGTTTCGATGCGGTAAAGAAACCGGATCAATTCATTCAGGCCGATCTTTGACAGACGGACCTCAAACTCTACCAGTCCCTGGCCTTCTTCAGTTGTTGAGACCAGTGGGGTCATCGACTCAATGTTTGTACCCAATCCTGCTTGGCGGGCAAGTGTCTCCAGGTAGCTGAAAGGGGCGAATCCCGCACCCCGGGCCTGAACTCTGGCTCTCAGCCGATCCTTCCGGTCATTCAGGGATTTATATTCAGCGGCCAGCTGTTGTATCTCTATCAGGTTCTTTTCCAGTCTGGCCGTCACCACCTTGAGCTTGTCTCTCCGCTCCATGAGTGGCTCCACCAGTAAAAAGTAACCGCCCAAAAAAATCAGGACCACAATGCCTGTGGAGATAACCGCGATTTCTCTCTGGTTGAGTCTCATTCGATTTTCCTCTTCAGCGAAATTTTAAAATTCAACTTTCGGGTGACCGGATCCATCCGTGCTCCTCCTACGGCCACCTCGCTGAAAAAAGGCAGGCTAACCAGATCGTCTTTGAGCCGGTCAACGTCCTCGAAACTCTCCCCTTCCCCCTGAAGTTCAATAGTTAGTGGGGACATGGACAGATCCAACAGGCGAAGCCCGCGTCTTTTTTTGGTAACCCGGCTGATTTCGAGGAGCAGGTCCAGCGCCTTTGTCTGGGCCGTGGCCCGACCCGTGAGACTTGCCCGGGTTTCTTCAACTTTCTGGCGGAGCTGGGCCAACGGAGATACGATCCGGGTTACCTCCGGACTGGCCTCTTTAAATATCTCCAAAATTTCAGCTCTCGTGGCCTCGTATCTCCGGTTCTGGTGCCGGTAATCCATGATCAAGTTCCCAAATCCAATCACTCCGGCCAGGAACACGCCGACGGCCATTAAGCCCAATGATCGCCGATACCGGGCCAGGGCCTGTTTCGGGGCCATTTCTCCCTGCCTTAGATTAGGCCTTTCAGGAGCCAAGCTGGCCATGGCCAGGCCCGCGGCCGGCACCATGTCCGGTGTCAATCCGGAAAGCCTGGATTCATCGCTTCCCTCGCTGGATAGTAATTCAGTTCTAAGGCCAAGGACACGGTTCAAGAACTCAGGCAGGCCTGGGGTTAGCGCCCCGCCGCCGGCTAGAACCAGAGCCGGTCCTGAATTATCAGTACCAGTCAAAGACGCGGCCAGGGTCCGTCTGATTTCTCTGAGTATGGGTTGCCAGGCTTCGGTCAAGACTTCCCCGGCCTGGGAAGGCTCTTCTGAACTCAGATTGGTCTGATATTTGACTGTCTCGGCCTCGGACATGTCCACATTTAGTGATTCAGCCAATCCCCGGGTCAGGTTTCGTCCACCATAATGCATGGTGCGGACGCTGATAATCCGGCCGGTATCGTATAGAACCATGCTAGTCTGGGTTGCGCCCAGGTCCAGTAAAAGCCTGGGCTCGGTCTCGCTTTTTTCCCGGAGTAAAAACTGTCCGGCCACTATCAGCCCCAGGCTGTCCGGGAGGATTACATCCGGCTCCAGGCCAGAGGAACGCAAGTCCTCCAGGGCTGAGGAGACGGCCGCCGGTTCGGCCCCAAAAGCGATTCCAGGACTTCCCTTCCGATTTTCCGCAAGAGGAAGATAGTCGAAAATGAGGTCTTCGGTCCTGCTCATTAGAAAGGGCTCAAGACTGTAGCTTAAAACCTGGCGAATTTTTTCCGGCTGATCAAACGGCAGATCAAATAAATACAGCCTGGACAAACGGGATGGAACATTGACCACCAGCCGGGTTCTCTCTCCCGCAATCAAATCGGCTGTTTTACGCAGGGCGTCCTCTACCTCAGACGGATGCGGAGACCGGCCGGCTGGAAATTCCACTGAAGACGAATTTATCAGTTTGAAGCCTGTCCCCGACCGTGAGACACGAACGGCCTGCACGGCCTTTTGGCCGACACTGAGTCCTAAGGCTTCTCCGGGCCCAAGAAGAGTTGATAAAAAATTTGTCATTTAAGTCTACTTTCCCTTAACTTTCAGCACCTTTCAAATTGTTCTCTCGGGTTGATGCCGGCAACGGCGAGCGGGGCGGTCCTTTTAGTGACAACCAGACTCAACCCGTTTTATAGTAAATCAATGACACCCCGGCCGGCTCGCGCCTTACGATCGCGGTGACTTTCATCCGGGCCTGACGGTACTCACTTTCCAACCGGATGAGGAAATAACTGCTCTTTACGGATATCGAACTCACAATCCGGTTGAACAACTCCGGACTCATTCCGGATAAATCGCGAAGCTGGTCCAGTTTTTCAAAAGGCTGAACGTTTCGAAGTGCTATTATTTCCTGGGCCAGGCCATGAGTCAACTCCTCATCCAGGCTAGTCAGTACCACAGATTCCGCTGTATTTATGTTCACCCGGCCGCCAGAGTTTACCGTAACCAGTTCGGCTAGTCCGCGCCGGTCTTCCGTCCCGTAAACTATCTGCGGCGTTACTCCTTTGATCAGGGTTAATTGCCCCAAGGCCGGAATTGGGGCGTTAGCGCTCGAATATGGGACCAGTAAAGACATATAGTGCGGTGTCTCAGCTCCCCTGGGCCTTGGATCACTATCCTTATCCAACCAATCAAGGATAGCCTCGACCATATCAGGGTCAAGGTTCAGGGATGAGAGCAGTCTCTCAACCTGGGCCTGTCTTTGTTTTATGACCGATCCCTTCTGGTCAAGCAGCTTGTTCAGGTTGAGCCGCCGGTCCAGGTCCTCGATCTTTCCTGAAAACCGGCCATCCGCAAAGAGCATCGACGCCCAGACTGCAAAGCGCTCAAAATTGGCCCAGGCTTCGTTGAAGCTGTCATAATCATTTTTATCCTGCTCGATCAAAGCCATGGCTCCCTTGAGTCCGGCTTGAGCTAGGATTTCAGCCTGGGCGAGAGCGTAGGTGTTATCGGCAACCCGGGCCTCAAGGTGGGTTAGTTTAATAAATGACAGCGCCGAAGCCGAGAGCAAGGCCGTGATCAGCATTGTTAAGAGCAACGCCACGCCTCTCCGTTTTCCCATTGCTTTGGGCGGAAAAATATCTGCCAAGAGCCCGGTCAAAACGGCAGCTCCAGACCGGTCGGGAGTTTTATGCCTGACATTTTTGGCCAGGCCAGGGGCAGAGAGACTATGGTAGTAAATGTTTCGGTCTTATCCTCCGCGAGCCGGACGACAATTTTAATCTTCACCGATCTGGGAAGATTGGAAACATCCGAGGCGGTCCAGGAGGTATGAACCTCTCCCTCCCGGTCAATATAACCAATCTCGAAAGCCTCCAGTTGGTTGGTCAAAGTAACCGTGGTTCCACCCTCACTTATTTCTTCATCTATAATCTTATCCTGGCGACGGATCAGGGTTAATCCATCCCGGGCATCATTTTCGATTGTATAATACCCTACTTCGACCAGGTCCAGGCCGGGAGCCTGGCCCGATGAAAGACGGGCCGTGGTAATGAAATCCAGACGGTCTTCCTGGCCTGAGAAAAGATCGTTCTCCTCTTCTTCGGCCTGGGCGGACGGGAGCCAGCTTCCGCTTATATCCCGGATCAGCCGATCCAGAACCATACGCGCCAGGCCGTAAGCCTCCCTCGATTCGGAAGCCGCTTCCACGGAATCTTCATGATTGGCGAATACCATGTAGATCGTAGTCAAAACAACCGTCATCAATGACAGAGCCAGCAGAAGCTCCAGGAGGGTCATCCCGGCTCGCCTTCTCATTGGGGCTCCTTGTATGCGAAACCCTCCAGCACCAGGCCCCCCTGGGCCGGCCTTCCGGTGGGGAATATCCGGACTACGATTTTATAAAGCCCGGCCACAAAAGGCAAGGCTGTGGTCTGACTCTCCCAGCTCAGGTAATCGAGAGGTTCCTCGAAGGTCCCCTGCTCAAGGCCTCCGGTGATGTCTTTCTTATTCTGAGCTTCGGCCAGGATCTGACGGGCCAGAAAAACGTTGCGAGAGGTAAGCTGGGCCTGATCGATGAGTCTTATCCCCTGGCCCTGAACCTTCACAATGGATAACAGAGCAATGCCGATGAACGCCACGGCGATCATTATTTCCAGCAAGGTAAATCCCTTCGGCCGCCCTCTCAATTCGACATCTCCCTCAAGTACCCTTGGCCAATTTCGGTCAGCCCCAGAAATGGCCTGATAAACAGGGTCATATCCTCATCCAGAGAATTTTTCAGGTGAATGGCACCGGACTCGTTTCCGCCATTCGGCCAGAAACCGAAACAGAACACTTCTCTCGTGACCATGCTCTCTTCCTGATCAATAATGTCCCTGAATTCAAGACCCTGGGGAAGATGGACCACCTCGGCCCTGGAATCCTCCTCCTCGTCCCGGTCGGTCCGCTCTGTTGTGATCCATGAGTCCCCCTTTTCAAGGTCGAGGCATAGATACCAGGGACGTGCTTCGGTTATAGCTTGACTCTGTGCTTCCAGGATCTGGCTCGCCAGCACACGGGTCGCGGCCCGAAGCTGTTCCTTTTCCCCGAAACCACTGAAACGGGGCACGGCTAAAGAAAGAATAAGGCCGATCAGAATCAACATCACCAGCAACTCGACCAGGGTGAAACCTCGGTCAAGCCTTCCAGGGATCGTGATCCCGTCAGGAGGATGATTCATCCGGCTCCCAATTGGTGACATCCACGTCGGTCCCGGTCCCGCCTTCTTCCCCGTCACCCCCGAGGGACATTATGTCGAATTCCTTATTATGTATGCCGGGTGAGATATAAATGAATTCTCCACCCCACGGGTCCTTAGGCACGCGGCCTTTGTCCAGATAGCCTCCCTCCCGCCACCGCTGGGGCACGCGTCCGGTACCCGGTTTATTCACCAGAGCCTCGAGACCTTGTTCCGTGTCCGGATAAAATCCATTATCCAGCTTGAATAGTTTCAGAGCGCTTTCCAGACTCCCTATCTGCATACGGGCCATAACCTGTTTGGCTTCTTCAGGCCGGCCCATTATCCGGGGCACAATCAACCCTGCCAAAATACTCAATATGACAATTACCACTAATATTTCGATCAGAGTGAAACCGGAGTTTAAGGGCCGTTTCCATCCCCGCCGTGATTTATGTTTCATAATCTTCTCCTATCCGACCAGACCGCTGAGTTCGAAAATAGGCAGCAGAATCGCGAGCATCATAAATCCTATTCCAAATCCCATGATTACGATTATGACCGGTTCAACCAATGAGGTCAAGGCAGTCATGGTCCTTTCCGTTTCTTCCTCGTAGGTCTGGGCCAACCGTTCCAGCATTTCCTCGAGCGCTCCTCCAGCCTCACCAACATTAACCATACGTCTGACCAGGGGGGGAAACAACTTGCCGGAGGCCAGGCCTTCCGCCAAAGAACGTCCTTGGATAATCTGCTGCCTGGCCGAATTTAAGGCTGAGGCAAAGTTGGATCGGCCTAGGCCTTGACTGGTGACTTGAAGGGCGGTGACCAGGGGTACGCCGCCGTTTACAAGCATAGACATGCTTCTCATGGTCCGGGCCAGCTGGAGTTCTTTTATTAGGCTGCCCACAACGGGTATCCGGAAGACGATATTTTCAGCGAAGCGGTAATGATCGTCATTTCTAAGGTACCTGGCCACGAGGATGACCAAGAGGACCAATCCCAGAAGCAAAACCCACCAGTAACTCTTTAACAAGGCGCTCGCACCCAGAAGAAGCCTGGTAGGCCAGGGCAGGGCCTCGCCCAGGTCTTCGAAGAGACCGGTCATCGTCGGAACGATAAAGGAGAGGATGAAAAAGAGAACCCCAATCCCGATGACGGTCATGAAGGCCGGGTAAGTGAGAGCGGAAGATATCTTGGCCCGCCGTGCCTGTCGCTGTTCGAAGCCTTCGGCCAGCCGGTTAAGGACCGGCCCCAACGCCCCGCTGATCTCTCCGGCCCGTACCAAATGGACAAACTCGGGCGAGAACAGGTTCAAGTGACTCTCGAGGGCGTCGGCCAGAGATGTTCCGCTGGTGACCTGGTCCTTGACCAGGGCCAGTACATGTCCGAATTCGTGATCGTCAGTCTGCTCCTGGACCGTGTCCAGGGCCTGGACCAACGGCAGGCCGGCGGCCAGTAAGGTGGCCAATTGACGAGTGATGGGTGTCAGGTGGGCCGAGGTGTTCCGCCTTACAGTCAGCAGACGTTTCAACTGGGAGATATATTGGCCCCTGGTTCGAGTACCCGTGGTTAAATTCACCTCAACCGGAAAGAGATTTTCCGATCTGAGTCTGCCCCGGGCCCGCTGGGGGCTTTCGGCGTCTACTACTCCTCGAACCGTTTTGCCCTTGGGGTTGAGAGCGCGATAAGAGTAAACAGGCATGATGGCTTGGTTCCTGGCGTCAGGCCGTTGTAACCCGGAGCACTTCCTCCAGGGAGGTTATTCCCTGGCGAACTTTGGATATACCGTCATTCACCAGTGTTTTCATTCCCGTCTTGAGGGCGGCCTGCCGGACGGTATTAGCCTCAGGACTGCGCGCGACAGCCTTTTGGAATTCTTCATCCACGATCAGCAGTTCGTAGATTCCGGTACGTCCCCGGTATCCGGTATGAAAACATTCCGGGCATCCCCGGGCCCGGAAAATTTCAACACCTTCAAGGTCGGCCGGATTCAACCCGGCTTTGGATAAAGACTCCGGCGAAGGCTGATAGGGCTCCTTGCAATGAGGGCAGAGCAGGCGGATGAGACGTTGAGCCTCCACCCCGATTACGGTCGAGGAAACCAGATACGGTTCAATACCCATATCGACCAGCCGTGTGACCGCCGAGGGCGCGTCGTTGGTATGCAGGGTGGAAAAAACACGATGGCCGGTCAGAGCTGCTTGAGAGGCTATTTCCGCAGTTTCGTGATCCCTGATCTCACCAATCATAATTACGTCGGGATCGTGACGCAGGACCGAACGGAATCCGTGGGCAAAGGTCAGCCCTATCTTGGGGTTGACCTGAATCTGGCCCACGCCTGACAGACTGTATTCAACCGGATCCTCGATGGTAATGATGTTCAGATCGCGGGAATTAAGCCGGTTCAAAGCGGCGTAGAGAGTGGTCGTCTTTCCGCTTCCGGTTGGGCCCGTGGAAAGGATAATACCATTGGGTCTGAATATCAGTTCGATGAATTTCTCGAGGTTTTTGCTGTC
>JAZGHI010000271.1:0-6237 GCA_036480955.1 Candidatus Adiutricales bacterium | reverse complement strand
CCATTATTCCATTATTCGCCGCGCCGTGGCTGGCGGGTCAGGTCCTGGGCGGACTCTTGGGGGCCCTGGTATTAATCCGGGTCAAGGCCGGTTTTGTCAGGTTTCTGCTAATTGGTTTCATGTTTTTCTCGTGCTTCGGGCTCTTCACAAAAGGTCTGACCATGCTTGGTATTGTTGGACCCGTGCCCCTATGGTTGACCGGAGTCGTATTTATTACAATCTTCTCCGTAGTTATTCGATCCATCCTCAAGCATATCAAGAGCGAGTCGGATTAGGAGGGATGAAAAATGAGTGCCAGTGAAAGACCAAAAATGCCCGGTGCCCAGATTGCATATGGCGAAGTGGTGTACTGGCTGACCATTTTCACGGCTATACTCTGCATGATCGGCCCGGTATTGGCAGTGGTCAATATAGATAACAACGTGCTCAATCCGCATTTCCTGTTCCAGGCCATCTTTGATGGAAAGACCCCGGAGGTGATCTGGGAGGAGGTTGGTGGTGGTTTTCCCGGAGGCCATTTTTATAAGGATAACCTGTTCAAAGGCGACGGATTCAGCCAGCTCGGTCTAGCCCTTGGCTGCAGCGCCGCGCTGTGGGCCCTTATTTGCGCCGCTGTAGCCTACTTGAAGGATAGGATTTACCTGTATGTTATTCTCTCCCTCTGGGTGGCGTTTATGGTCGTTATATCGGCTCTTGGGATAGGACCTTCCGGAGGTCATTAACAGAACTCATATAATCGAACGGGCGGGGAACACGGCCAGTTTTCCCAAAATGATCCGGTTATTCCCCGCCCTGCTCCGGCAAAAACGAGCCTGGCAACGTAACACGTTCGAACCCACGCTTCTTGTGGGCTGACATTTCATTTATCAGTTCAGACTCCAAAACCCCCCACCATCTTCAGATCGTTGATACCACAAACCATCGGGCGTATTGAAATTCTCATCACTCCTTTTTTTAAATTCTGGACCTATTATCCCAGCCGGGTTAGAATCTCTTTTCAGACATATACCTGGAATTCACTCTGAATAGGGGGGATGTATGGCACAAAGCCTTGATCGACTGCTCAAGCCGTCCACGCTTGCGGTTATCGGCGCGTCTACTGATATTACCAAGATTGGCGGGAGGTTCCTGAATTCTTTCCTTAAGGCGGGATTCACGGGGAAGCTCTATCCTGTTCACCTGAAAGGCAGGGAGATCATGGGGCTGAAAGTCTACCCCAGCGTTCTGGATGTTCCCGATGAAATCGACCTGGCGCTTCTCACCATTCCGGCCGGGGCCGCCGAGGAGGCCATGAAACAGTGCGCTCGGAAAGGGGTTAAATTCGCTGTAATACACGGTACCGGCTTTTCCGAGATCGGCGCTATGGGCCGGGAGTTGGAGGCCAGGGTGCTTCAGATAGCCCGGGATGGAGGTGTAAGGGTAGTGGGTCCCAACTGCATGGGCATATTCGGTCCGGAAGTGAAGATGAATACTATCGTTGCCGCTTATGAACTCCCCTTCGATCCCGGACCCGTAGGTTTCTTCGGACAGAGCGGATGGGTCTGCGAGAACACTGTCTTATGGGGCAGTCAACGCGGACTGCGTTTCAGCGGGGCGATCAGCTCGGGAAACCAGGCCGACCTCGATGTTCTGGATTATCTGGATTATTTCGGCTCCGACTCAGAGACCCGAGTCATTGGCGCGTATCAGGAAGGGATCAAAGACGGGAAGAGTCTGCTTACACAAGCGAGAAGCATATCCAGGGTGAAGCCCATTGTCATTTGGAAATCAGGCCGAAGTACGGCCGGGGCCCGCGCCGTGGCCTCGCATACAGCCTCCCTGGCGGTCTCCTCACCGGTGACCGAGGCCGCTCTCAAACAGGCCGGTATTTTGAGGGCCGGGTCCCTGGAAGAGCTTCTTGATCTTATGATTGGTTTTTGTGCCCCCTATCTCCCCAAGGGCAAGCGAATCGGTATACTAGTGGAGTCCGGGGGAGGGGGCGCGGCCGCCGCCGACGCCTGTGAACCCGTGGGTCTCGAAGTGCCTGAAATTCCTGAAGAGATACAACAGGAATTCGTCGATTTCACCAGCGGTAAGATACCTCCTACCGTTGGCACGACCAATCCGGTTGATATTGCCTGGGCCCCGGCCAGGGACACCGGGATGTTCTGGTTAGGCTGCATGGAGATACTTGAAAAGGCCGTGGATGTTCTCATGGTTATGCAGTACCACAACATGGGGGACAAAGGTTTCATTCAAGGAGTGGTTGAGCTTATGGAGAGGGCCGAAAAACCGATAGTGCTTATTCCCGGCCACCCCTCAACTCAAGCCGAAGGGATGGCCGAATGCGTGCGAAATGGAATACCGGCTTATCCGACACCGGTGAGGGCGGTAAAAGCCATACAGGCCATGACCGAATATGCCGGGTATGTGCATGCCGGCCTGCGATGACAACTTATAGAAATACCTCTCTGCGGAACCAGCTTTTAACCCAAATTATGCGGCAGATTGGCTTAAAAAGTACTTGATCATACCTCGTTCTCAAATAGGGAGTATTTATCAATGAAAAATGACTCTAAGCATTTTACAGTTGAAGAAATTACAGACGGCGTGTGGGCGACCATTAACACACCTGGAGGCAGCCATATCTGTAACTCGGGTATAATCAATCTGGGTGAAGAGACCCTTATTTTTGACACTGGATTATGCACGGAAAGTGCAAACGATTTAAAAAACGCTGCTTTGGCACTCACGGGTAGAATACCTAGCATAGTGGTGAATAGTCATCTTCACAACGACCATTTCTGGGGAAACCATGTTTTCCATGAAGCCAAAATGAGTGCCTCACGGGAAAACGTGAGAATCACAGAGCCAAAGTGGAAACAGGATGCAGAACGGTATTATAATATGGCAAAAGGTGCTATTGAAGAGGCAAGAAAACTACTTGATTCTGAATCCGAACATGAGCGAGAGTACGCCAAAATATTAACAGGATTCCTTTCAGGGATTATAGAAACGGGCCCTTCTCTCGAGTATAAGACGCCAGATATCACTTTTGATGGCAGTATGAGTCTGGAGGGCAGCAAACGAAATGCTGAGATTATCGAGTACAGAAATGGGCACTCTGAGAGCGATTGCGTGCTTCATCTTTCCGAGGAGAAGATAGTCTTCACGGGGGACCTTTGCTATATTGGCTATCATCCTTGTTTAGACTTTGGTGACCCTTTGAATACGCTTAATATTATAGATCAATTGAAGGCTCTCGAAGCAGTAACTGTTGTGCCTGGGCATGGTTTCGTCGGAAATTCGAGTGCTTTTGATGATATGAAGGAGTACATTCGGACTCTGGTTGATCTCGTTAAGGGGATTGTCTCAAATGAAGGTTCACAAGAGGATGCAGAGGCCATTGCTGTCCCTGAGAAGTATCTTGGATTGCAGATGATGGGTTTCTTCTATAAACGAAACCTGAGCTGCTTATACAAAATTCTTAGCTCATGAACCTTATACTTGGAAAGAGGATCACTTATGTGGTGGTTCGCTTATTTGGACAGGATCTGATCTATGGTTACGGCGAACGTCGCTCACACACCTTCGCTGAGCCGAGGTGAATCACCCAGTGAGGGCTTGGAAGAGATCGGCCAAAGAACAGTGGGCAAATCCTGGGCAAACACCAAAGGGCCTTGGTGAAAGCTTTTCGAGTTGAAAGGAGTTCTCATGAATAATATCGGGCCGGATTACGAGCGTTTTGCGGCTGTTTATGAAAAAAAGGAAAAGGACCTGCTCAAGGATTATTTCAATTTTTTGCGGATTCCGAGCATCAGTTCAGAGATGGAACACCGGCAGGACATGATAGATTGCGCGGAGTGGCTGAAGGATTATATAAGCCATACAGGCCTTGAGGTTGATATCTGGGAGACCACGGGTCATCCAACCGTGTTCGCGGAATATAATCTAGCCGGTAGAGGTAAACCAACGGTGTTGATCTACAATCATTACGACGTCCAGCCCGTGGACCCGTTAGATCTTTGGGATTCTCCTCCTTTTGAACCAACCGTAAGAGACGGCGAGGTTTACGCCAGGGGGGCGGTGGATAACAAAGGTCAGACTTTTTATGTAATTAACGCGCTCCAGACCCTTTTGGAACTAGATGGCAAACTGCCGGTTAATGTGAAACTGCTAATCGACGGTGAGGAAGAATCCGCAAGTCCGGGTTTGTCGGCTATTCTGAATCAGCGTAAGAAAGAACTTACCGCGGATCATCTGATGATTGTCGATGGAGGTATGGCCAGTCTGACCGAGCCATCGGTTAATCTGGGAGCCCGGGGGGTGATATCGATGCGAGTGGAAGTTATCGGTTCTAAGGTGGACCTGCATTCCGGGGTACATGGCGGAACCGCGTACAATCCCAATCACGCCCTGGTGGAGATCCTGGCCGGATTGCGGGACAGTTCCGGCCGGATAACCGTACCGGGATTCTATGACGATATAGTTGAGTTAACCAGCCGGGAAAAAGAACAACTCGACTTCAGCGACAACGAGGAAGCTTATGTATCCATGTTCGGGGTGAAACCGGCTGGTGGAGAAAAGGATTATTCTCCCCGAGAATCGTCTACCATCAGACCTACTCTGGAGATCAATGGAATCAGCGGAGGATACTCGGGTGACGGTATGAAAACCGTGATTCCGGCCAGGGCCGTGGCCAATCTTTCAAGCCGGCTTGTCCCGGACCAGGACCCCCGGAAAGTTGGAAAACTGGTATCGGAATTCATTGAGGCCAGCGCCCCTGAAGGTGTGGAAGTTAAGGTCAGGGTCAGCCAGGGCGGGGGAAGGGCGGTGCGGGTAAGTCCCAAAGCGGGTGTCATACAGGCCGTGGTAAAAGCATATGAAGAAGTACTCCAGGCCAAATGCGGATTTTTACTCATGGGCGCCACCATTCCCATCGCGGCTTTACTCAAGGAGGTCAGCGGCGCGGATATCGTTTTCATGGGGTTAGGGCTGGGCCTGGATAACATACACGCACCCAACGAGCACTTTGGCCTTGACCGGATGAAAATGGGTTTTATCACTATCGCCCGGACGATTGAACTCCTGGCGGATTGAATACCAGTAAATTAGGAGAAGGACCGTTCATGATGAATAATTTTCACCATGTTAAACTATCCGGAAGCCCAAAAGAGATTGGGCTCAGTCACGGACGGCTGCTGAAAGACAGAATAGTTTCCACCTGGGATTTTTACAGCCGGGTACTATTCGGTAATCAATTAAGCTTGCTGGAGGATTACGGAAGCCGGTATCTGGAAGTAATCCAGGCTTTTGCTGATGAATACAGGGAGGAGATTGAGGCGGTGGCTGAAGGTTCGGGTCTTCCCGCCTGGCAGATCGCGATCCTTAATGCCCGAACGGAGATCTATCATATTCTGCGGGGACGCCGGCCGGCCAATGAGTGCACGGCCGCCTTTTTACCGGGCAGCCGGGTGTTGGGCCAGAATTGGGACTGGATGGCCGAGTTGGAACCGCTCGTTGTTTTGATGGAAATTGAAAGAGAGGATGGGCACCGGATTCTGCAGTTAACCGAGCCTGGAATCATAGGTAAAATCGGCTTCAATTCCAAAGGAATCGGAGTCTGTCTGAATATCCTGACCGGCAGCCGGAGCCCGGTGGCCATACCGATCCACATCCTGCTGCGAGCGGCCTTGGATGGCGACGATCTGGAAGAAATTTATGCCAGATTCAGCAGGCTCAATCATGGAACCTACAGTAACATCTTGATGGCGGACGATCAGGGCCGTTGCCTGGCCATGGAATTTGCCGGAACTTCAATGAATTCCCCGGATTACAAGAATGACCGGCCTTTGCACACGAATCACTATCTGAGTGAACTCAGTAAAACCCAGGCCACGGAAAACGACCCGCTTTATGAAAATTCGATAGCGCGATACCGGCGCGGCCGTACGCTCCTCAAGAAACTTGACAGTGGGGCCGGAGTTGATGAATTGAAATCCATATTGCGGGACAGGGGTGATGTGCAACACAATATCAGCGCGGAATATAAAACCCTGCTGGGCCTTCAAATCGGAACGGTTAGTTCAATCATCATGGACCTGCCCGGCCGGGAAATGCACGCTGCCCTGGGCGTCCCGCATAAAAACCAGTACCAGGTGTTTCAATTAGCCTGATTTAAAAATGAGAATCATCTCCAAAAGAGTTGATGATTTTGAAAGGATTCAAGGGGTCAAGGGTCTAAGGATTCGAGTGAAA
>JAZGHI010000270.1:0-4805 GCA_036480955.1 Candidatus Adiutricales bacterium | reverse complement strand
AGACCTCTGCAAAACGAGTAATTTGAGGTCAAATCGAGGAGCACGAAAATTTAAGCCGCAGGAATACTTGTAGTATTTCGAGGACTAAAGCCACTGCAGGCGAAGCCGAAGTGGCAGCTCAAAATTCTAGCGCGACAAAGAGTTGGGCCAGAGGACGAAGTTTTGCAGAGGTCTCATCTAATATTTAACATAATTTATATCACTCTCATAAAACGTTTTTAATGCTTTGAGCTCTCTCTCCCGGCATTCTTCAAGCCGGGAATATTCGTGGCTGTATTAATGGCCGATAATGTCGCTTAGTTTATGCTGCCATTTATTCAGGTATGCGGGTACGCTCTTCCGTTAACAAAGCACCTATTTTGAGAAATGGGATCAACACCCTTGAGCCGGTTCTAAAAACAGCTCTTCAGGGCAGTCAACCTTGAATGAGATAAGGGAGGGGAAGTCTTTGTTAGAAAAGAAAGACTTTCGATTCATGCCGTTCTAACCGGCGCACGGTTCAAGTTCTGATGAAAAGGACCGTTGGAGAAGGACAAACCGAAATAGATTGCTCTCAAGAATTTGATTGAAAAATTTTCAAAAGTTACGAAGATCACCCCAGCCTGGACAGGTGGTTAAGCCAGGGTTTTCAGGAAGGTGAACCTATTAATGTGATTGGGCCGGTTGGGTTTTTTCTATTTCCGGTGAACCGGCCGCATTATCCGCGGTTTGTTCCCCGTTAGAATTCGGTGAAACAGCCTGGGGTGTTCGCGCCGCCTTGTATTCCGGCTTAGGCCTGTTTCATAACTTCCCGCTTTTTTTCCAGTGAAACGGGTTGGGTCCCGATTCCAGATCTGGAGGATACGGCTCTACTCAGATTCCGCTCGGCCTCAGTTTTGGCTCCCACGGCCGCGACCAGGCGCTCGTTGGTATCTTTGACACGAGTGGCCAGGGTGGTGATAACTTGTTTGGAAATATGCGGAAAACCATCCAGGGTTTCCCATAACTTATCACCCGGAAAAACTTTAACTATACTCTTGCCCAGCGAACTGATGCTGGCGTTTCGCTTTTCACCTAGAAGGACGCTCATTTCTCCGAAATATGTGTCGGGTTCGGATATTTCAGCGATTTTTTCTTTTCCTTTGTAAACTTCGAGGCAGCCCTGGATCAATTTGTAAAAGTTCGTGTCCGAGTTTCCTTCACGAATGATAATATCGCCGTTGTCAAATGCCTGCTCGTCGGGATTGAGGAGATAGGCCGGCAGGCTTTCTTTCTGCAGGACCGTTTTCTCGAGGGCCATTTCCAGGGAAGTGATTCCTTGTTTGACCTTCAGCAGCGCGTCCTGCCGCAGAGTGCGCATACCTTCTTTAATGGCTATTTTGCGAAGCTGGCTTTCTGGAACCGCGGATGAGATCGCCTGGGCGACAGTGTCGGTTATTTCCATAACCTCAAAGACACCTATCCGGCCTTTATAACCGGTTCCCGAGCACTGGGGACATCCTTTCCCTTTATAAAGCCTGAGGGACGAAAATTCGGACTTGTCAAAACCGGCTTCCAGCAGTTTGTTGGCGCTCATCTTGGTTACCGGTTCCTTACAATTGGTGCAGATGCGCCTGAGCAGCCGCTGGGCCGTAACCAGCGTTAACGCGGAGGCGACATTGAATGACGGTATCCCTAAATCTACCAGGCGGGTGACGGTAGCGGCGCAGTCGTTGGTGTGCAGCGTTGAGAATACAAGGTGGCCGGTCATGGAGGCTTCGAGGGCGGTTGAACCGGTATCCATGTCTCGAATCTCACCGATCATAACAATATCGGGGTCCTGGCGCAAAAAGGATTTCAGGGCCGTGTTAAAGGTCATCCCCACTTCTCTGTGGACGTTTACCTGGTTGATGCCCTTAAAATTAAACTCGACCGGGTCCTCGGCGGTGAGGATCTTCACGTCCTCTTTATTTAAAACGCTCAAGGCTGAATAGAGGGTGGTCGTCTTACCAGACCCAGTCGGCCCGGTAACGAGCATTAGGCCATAGGGGCGTGTAATAGAACGCATGAATTTGGCTAAGTCTTCCTGCGAGAAACCCATCTTTGTCAAATCTACGTTGAGGCCGCTTTTATCCAGGATACGCAGAACAATGGATTCCCCGAACAGGGTCGGTAAGCAGGAAACACGGAAATCGACTTCCTTCCTTGGACCCAGTATCATTTTTATCCGGCCGTCTTGAGGCACGCGTTTTTCAGTAATATTCAGCTGGGAAATAATCTTGAACCTGGCGATTAAAGCGTTTTTGAGCTCGAGGGGCAGATTCATGCTCTTGAAGAGTGACCCATCCATTCTGTATCGGACATAAAAAGACTTTTCAAAAGGTTCGATGTGTACGTCTGAAATCCCGTCGTTGATCGCCTTTAGAAGTATTCCGTTGACGAGTTTGATGATAGGCGCGTCGGAAGCCTGGTACCGATCGAGTACCTCGCCTTCTCCTGCATCAGCGCCTATAAAATCCTCGGCCGCGGCCCCGACCAGATCGCCGAAATCCTCCACGTCCTCGAGACTCATCTGGGTGTCATCGTCTTCGGCCGTTGTTTCTTTAAAGAATGACTGGTATTCCTCATCGGAGATCTCGTAATACTGGCGATACGCCTCGATAATATCTTTTTCAGTACTTACACCGGCCCTGACCGTGTGCTTGGTTTGAGTGGTTATGTCCTCGATGGCAACCGAGTTGGTCGGTTCGGTTAAAGCAACCAGGAGGGATTTATCTCGGACGCGTACCGGGAAGGCGAAATATTTTTTGGCCAACTCATAGGGAACGAGCTTAACCACCTCTTCTTCGATCTCTTGTTCCGCTATATTTACTTTGGGATAGTTATATTTTCGGGATAAAAGATTGAGGATCGTGTTTTCGTCAATGTCACCATTTTTCAACAAATAGCTGCCGATAAAACCATGTTCCTTTTTCATGACAGCCATGGCATCATCCAGCTGCCTGACCGTGATCTGGCCTTCCTTTTTTAAGATTTCGCCGATCTTAAACTGGGCCTGATCGCCGGTCTGATCGCGTATGGTGCCGACAAAACTGGATTTTTTCCTTACAACGTGTGACATTTCATCCCACCTATTATGGGTTGACGAATTACTTAATTAATAGGATAATTTAAGTATCTGAATCATTTCAGGCTCAACTTTAACCCAAGCCCGGTACAAATGCAAGTTATATTTATCCGGCTCAAGTCGATAGCCCGGGTCGATTTGACTGAATAAGTTATATATAAAATTAAGAAGTCAGGTGACAGCATACTGATGATAAATGCCTTTTATCCTCGGATAATTAACATGGGAAGAGGTTCTTATTCGTCTGTCATTCTCGTAATCGGTCCCTGCCAAAGGCCGCCAGTATTATCGTGGCAGCGGAAGAATTGGTAGGGTTTTAATCGTTGCATCAGGAGAACGATCAGGGGATCTGCTTCATTTTTGACTGCATAATTTTGTAAGAGACAGAAAATACGTAAATTATCCGCTGTGTTACGCGCAGTTAATGATGAAATGAGTGAATTTGAAAAAACCTATGTCCATCGAAATAATGATCTGGTTTTTAACCATAAAAAATTTTTCGTGCCTTCCTGCATAATCCAATGGTCAGGCCTGATGATTTTACCTTTGCCTGTATTGACAAAGACTTGCCAGAGGCCTAAAACTACTAGTGCGGTTGTCAAATATTGAATTTTATTGAAGTATGGGATTGGAACCTGATATTATAAGCGGGTGACCCATCGCCAAAGGCGCTGCCAAAAATTGAAAAGTGACCTGAAATATGGGACGTATTAATTGTATCAGCTGAACCTCAGTTCTTGGGAGGGGAAGGTAGCCGGAGTAATTTCAGGCCACCATTGTAAATGGCTACATACTCGTCCTTTGATTAGACTTTTAATCGAAGGCGTATTTGAGGTCGAGTAGTTATATGAAACGTTCACTAACAAGAAGGCTTCGAATCGGCCAGGTGGAAATCGGCGGCGGCGCGCCGGTGGTTGTACAATCCATGACCAGCACCGACACCCGGGACGTGGAAGCTACGTGCGCCCAGATTGCCCGCCTCAGTGAGGCCGGTTGTGAGCTGGTTCGGGTAGCCGTACCTGACGAAAAAGCCGCCCAGGTGCTTGGTGAAATCAAGGCCAGGATCGACTTGCCCCTTGTGGCGGATATCCATTTTGACCATCGCCTGGCCATGATGGCTTTAAGCCGGGGAGTGGACGGTTTGAGGGTTAATCCCGGTAATATCGGCGGCCGGGCCGAGGTTAGAAAAATCGCGGCCGAAGCTAGGGCCAGAAGCGTGCCGATCCGGGTTGGGGTTAATGCCGGTTCCCTGGAAAAGGACTTGCTGGAAAAATACGGACGGCCGAGTCCTGAAGCCATGGTCGAGAGCGCTCATCGAGAGATAGCCATGCTCGAGGAGGCCGGCTTCGATCAAATCAAGATTTCGCTAAAGTCTTCAGACGTCATGGATACGGTTGCGGCATACCGGTTAATGGCCGAACAGTCGGATTACCCTCTTCACCTGGGGGTGACTGAAGCCGGGACATTGATCCCCGGGACAGTCAAGTCGTCGATAGGTTTGGGTCTGCTGCTAGCCGAGGGCATTGGCGATACCATCCGGGTCTCTTTAACCCGCGATCCGGTGGAGGAGGTAAGGGTGGGCTATGAGATTTTGCGGGCCCTTAATTTACGTCACCGCGGCCCGGAGATCATTTCATGCCCGACATGCGGCCGGTGTGAAATTGACCTTTTCAGTCTGGTGGAAAGCGTGGAGCAAAGATTAATTGGTTTAGCCGACCCG
>JAZGHI010000269.1:0-5530 GCA_036480955.1 Candidatus Adiutricales bacterium | reverse complement strand
GCGGAACCAGGACTTCGGGTATTCCCAGAACGTCGGCCAGTTCGCAGGCGTGCAATCCTCCGGCCCCGCCGAAGGAGACCAGGTGAAAATCCCGAGGGTCCAGGCCCCGTTCCACGGTGATGACCCGGATGGCCTTTTCCATGGCCGAATTTACCACCCGGATGATCCCTTCCGCTGTCTCGACCGGTGAAAGACCAAGCTCGCTTGCCAAATCGGCCATGGGTTTCTCTATTTTATCGGGATCGATTCTCATCCGGCCGCCCAGGAAATAATCCGGGTCCAGCCGTCCCAGAAAAAGATTGGCGTCCGTGACCGTTATCCGGTCGCCCTTGCCGTAGCAAACCGGACCCGGATCCGCTCCCGCGCTCCGGGGACCGACTCTCAAGGCCCCGCCAGCATCTGCCCGGGCCAATGATCCGCCACCGGCGCCAACGGTATGTATGCGAACCATGGGTACTTTTATGGGAATCCCATCGATGACCGATTCTGAAGTCAGTTGAATCCCATGATCGTAGAGCGAAACATCGGTCGATGTCCCACCCATATCAAAACTTATGATCCGATCCAATCCGGCCGCCTGGGCCACATTGGCGGCCCCGCATACACCGCCGGCCGGACCGGACAGAATGGTACGGACCGGCCGCTCCAGAGCGGCGGAAACGGAAATAGCCCCTCCGTTGGATTGCATTATCTTCAGCCGGTCGGTTCCCAACCGGTCCCGGAGATTTCCGAGGTAACTCACCATTAAGGGCGAGACATAGGCATTGACCACAGTGGTGGAGGTCCGCTCGTATTCACGAAATTCATTGAATATCCGATGGGAAACCGAGACCGGGATGCCCAACGAGTCAGCCTGTCGCCGCACCGATTCTTCATGAGAAGGATTGGCATAAGAATGAAGCAGACAGACGGCCAGGCTTTGAACCCCGGCTTGCTCGATCCGGGCTAAGAGATCGGCTATCTCTTCAGGATTTGCTTCCCGCTCGACCTGGCCGTCGTATAAAGTACGTTCGTTCAAACCGAAGCGCAATCCCCGGCTGACCAGCGGCGGTGGCCGCTTACCGGCCAGGTCATAGAGATTAGGCCTGGTCTGCCTGCCTATTTCCAGTACGTCTTCAAACCCGGCCGTGGTTATCAAGGCTGTTCTGGCCCCTCTCCGCTCCAACAAAGCATTGGTAGCCACAGTCGATCCATGGACGATCCGCCGGGCTTCATGTACTTCCGATGGTAATTCCTCCAATCCCTTCAACACCGCCCTAGCTGGATTATCGGGTGTGGAAAGAACCTTATGGACCTGAACCCTACCCTCCTCGTCCAGCCAGGCCAGGTCCGTGAATGTTCCCCCAGTATCCACTCCTATAAGGACCATGGCCTATCGATTCCGCACCGGGTTAAACGTTGAAGCGAATATAAAGCACGTCACCTTCGTCGATGACATGATCACGTCCGACCAAGTTCATCCGGCCGGCCTTTTTCACTGCCGCTTCGGATCCTAAACTAATTAAATCATCGCACCTGATTACCTCGGCCCGAATAAAACCTTTCTCCATATCACTATGAACCGTACCGGCTGCCTCTATGGCCGTGGACCCGCGTTTTATGCTCCAGGACCGAACCTCGTTCTGATTGGCCGTAAAAAAAGTAATCATGTCCATGGAACTGAAACTGGCCGCGATAATGCGTACTAAAGCGCTCTCCTTTAAACCTAAATCCTCGGCAAATTCCTCCCGCTCCTCAGGTGATAACTCAGCCAGTTCCGCCTCGATACGCGCCCGGATAACCACTGGTGGCTCGTCTTCACCTAGATCCGGTGCGGAAGAATCATCATCCTCGTTATTGGAAATCAGGACCACCGGTTTGGCCGACAGGAAACCAAAACCTCTTAACTTGGCGTGCTCGGCCAGTTCAGGTCTTGAGGCCAAAGCCATTTCCTGACCTAATAATTCTTTGGACTCTTCCAAGAACCTGATTTCCTCCGGATCTCCCTTGCGTCCCCGTTTTCTATCTTGATCGATTCGATCCAGCCGGTTCTCAATGGTTATCTGGTCACTCAGTTTAAGTTCGTCACTGAAAGCCAGATGATCTGCCCTGGGCTGCGGTGTTCCAAATCCGCCGTCAAAATTTCGAACCACTTCCACCAGACTGTCCGCCTGCCTCAATTCAACCGGCAACCGGGCTGTGGGGTCCTCGGGTTTTGCCACCGGCGGCGGAGGATCGACATAGGAAATTTGGGCGTAAGTCGCCTTTTTCGGCTTATAGATGGCGGCCAGACGATCCACGCGATCATCAGTCACAGGCAGGAGGGCCAGATTTTTCTCGGCCCGGCCATGACTGGTAAGCGCGGAGAACAGGGTGGATTTGCCGGATCTGGCTAACCCGGCCAGCGCTAGTCTCATCGGCTTTCTCCTCTATCATGTAACGATATATAGCATCTGCCAATCGGTAAGGCTACCATTTTAGATATCCTGCCTTAATCCACTAATAGAAAGATAGACGGTGTACCTGTGAATACGGCCATGTTATCATGGCCTAAGTAGAATAAGTCATATAAATTATTATAATAGGGAGATTTATCTATGGACAATCTTGAATTTTCTTGGACCGCTGATGATGGAGTGAATTTTTTTGCTCAGGCCTGGCAAAATCCAGGTCAATCCAAGGCCGTTATGGCCATCGTGCACGGACTGGGTGAACATTCAAGCCGGTATAGTCATATGGCCTCTTTTTTTAACGGCCATGATTATTCAGTGGCGGCTTTTGATCTCAGAGGCCACGGCCGGTCTGAAGGCCAGCGAGGTCACACGCCCTCATACGATACTCTCCTGGACGACATCACGAGTTTTCTGGCCGAGGTCAGAAACCTGATTCCGGATATTCCGGTCTTTCTTTTCGGCCACAGCCTGGGCGGGAACCTGGTACTTAATTACACCTTACGGAGAAAACCCGAGCATGCAGGCTCGATCGTCACCGGCCCCTGGCTCCGGCTTTCGCCCGAGCCCGGAGGACTGCGGGTCGCTCTAGCCCGCTTTATGAATAGACTCTGGCCGGCTTTCACTCAAGCCAACGACCTGGATACAAAAGCTCTCTCGCGTGACCCGGAAATAGTAAGGGCGTATGAGCAAGACCCGCTGGTGCATGACAAGATCTCGGCCAGACTATTTGTAGAAACATATCAGGCCGGGCTCTGGGCTCTGGAACAGGCCGGTCAGTTTCCAATCCCGCTTTTGTTAATGCACGGGGAATCTGACAGTATGACTTCCGCCGAGGCCAGCCGGGCCTTTGCCGAAAAGGTAAAAGAGGGATGCACTTTGAAGATCTGGGAAGGCATGTTTCACGAAATCCATAACGAACCCGAAAAGGAAGAGGTTTTTCAGGAGATTCTTTCGTGGCTTGAAAATCAGGTTCAAACTTAGAAACCAAGCGGACCTTCTTTCATTAATTGTCGCGGGATCACGTTTGAAAGAACCAGCTCGTGAGACCTGTTTATGTCGGTGACACGGCCGGGGATTATGAAGCGGCCGGTCGGGCCGATGTTTCATTCCTTCACATAAACCACTGATTCGAGCAAGCGACTGACGGGTGTGTAAGCCTCGAAGATTTCTCTGACCTGGTTTCTTATTTTCTCCCATAGACGAACCCGAATAAAAAAACGGCCATTTCCGGCGAACCCTACGGGCCTGGCCAAAAAATATTCTCTTTTTTTTCTGGGTATGTTTTTATGGGGATGGGGAGTTTTCAATCATTGCTCAGCAGGTGCTTAATATCGGCAAGTGAATTCTTAATAAAGTCTAAGAGTTCTTCCGATTTTTCCTGCGAGGCTGGTTCCGAACTTTTTGATCTGGACGATATCTTTTTTTGAGCCCCGGCGATGGTAAACTTTTCATCGTAAAGGAGACGCTTGATCTCCATGAACGTCTCTAAATCCTGCTGACGGTACAGGCGCTGATTAGAAGCGGTGCGAACCGGTTTGATTAGGGTAAACTCTGACTCCCAGTAGCGGAGAACATAGGTTTCGACTTCGAGCAGCCCCGCTACTTCTCCGATTCTGAAATAGATTTTATCGGGAATTTCCGGGCGCACGCTAACCCTAGTCTTTCCCAGCGCGCCATGAGCGGTCCATTCAGAGCACGCTGTTAATGGCTTTTTTGAGCAGTTGACTTGGTTTAAAACTTAACACTTTCCGCTGTGGAATAATAATCGATTCACCAGTGCGAGGATTTCGCCCTCGCCGGGCCTTTTTATGGCGGACCTCGAAGTTACCAAAACCTGATATTTTGACGGCTTCCCCTTTTTCAAGAGTCTCTTTCATGATCTCGAACAGATCGTCAACCACATCGGCAGTCTTTTGTCGAGAAAAACCGACTTTCGACTGGATTTGACTTACAATATCAGCTTTGGTCATTTCACCATCCTCACCATGGTATTAACGTATCTCAGCCTTGAAGGCTTTCAGGACCTTATCGATTATGTTCCGGTGGATCACACTCACCTCTTCATCGGTCATGGTCCGGTCAGGCGCCCGGTACAAGAAGCGGAAGGCGAGACTTTTCAATCCCTGTTTGAGCTGGCGCCCCTCGTAGTAGTCAAATAGACTTACTTCCGCAAAAAATTCCTCTTTCAGGCCATTAATGAAATCCAGAATCCGACCAGCGTCCACACTTTTTTCCAATACCAGGGCCTGATCCCGGCTGATGGCCGGAAAACGCGGCAGGGCCTTAAAATATCTTTCCCCGGACATGTTTTCCATCATGGCTTCAAGGTCCAGCTCAAAGATGTAAGGGACCACCTTGAGGCTGAAGGCCTCGGCCACCCTGTCACTCAGTCTCCCCAGATAGCCTAAGGCCGATTCGTGGACTGAAACCGATGCCGCAGCCGCTGGATTATAATAGGCCGGAATATTATTCGAAGTGAAGGCCGGGGCCGAAATATTCAGGCTTTCCAACAGCTTTTCAACCAGGCCTTTAATGTCATAAAAATCAGTCTCCTCGCTCTCACGGTTCCAGGAAATATCAGTTCGTTTTCCGGCCATTAGTCCTGCAAGAGAGAGAGATTCATCCGGAAGGTCTTGACCCGGCTGATCCATAAAAATTTTTCCCACTTCAAAAAGTCCCAGGTCCGTAACTTGAAAAGCCTGGTTCCGGCGTAAAGCTTCCAGCATCCCCGGAACAAGGGTGGTTCTCATGAGCACCTGTTCCTCGGAAAGAGGATTCAGAATTCTGACCGTACGCCTTCTTGGATCAGCCTCGGGCAGATTCAACCTGTCGCTGAATTCCGAGGAAATGAAGCTGTAGGTGATTACCTCGGACAAACCCAAGCCCTGCAATATTTCTCTTATATCAGCCCTCACCTTCAGGGACTTATCCTGCGGCTCACTGCTGCCTTTTTTCGTGGGGAACGTGATCGGAATTTCATCGTAGCCCACCAGGCGGGCCACCTCCTCGTACAGGTCCACATCCCTGGTAAGATCGACCCGGAATGGCGGAATATCCACCTCTATCCGGTCACCATCCCCATGGGGTTCGAGTTCTAT
>JAZGHI010000268.1:0-4769 GCA_036480955.1 Candidatus Adiutricales bacterium | reverse complement strand
GTATAAGAATTATGTCGGCACCGGCGCGTTGCATCAAGCCGTGGCTGGTGAGGATTGGATCCGGGGCTATGATGACGATGATCACCCCTTTACCAACACCTTTCGCTATCACATGGATTCCGCGTCTCCTCCCATGGCCGTCTTCGGGGCGATTTTGGGTCTGATTCAGCGCCGGAAAACCGGCCAGGGACAGTGGATGGACTTTGCTCAAATGCAGGCCATGCTGCATCATTTTGCTGAAATATATATGGACGCGGCCTGGAACGATCGGGACCACCGTACTCTGGGTAATCGTCATCCCACGGCCGTGCAGGGATGTTACCTGTGCCGCGGCCCCATTCCGGATGAGGATACCGCGATATGGGGGGGAGAAAGGTGGATCAATATCACCATAAATGATGATGAGGAATGGGAGGGGCTGTGCGAGGTATTGGGGCGCCCGGAGTGGACCAAAGATGAAAAGTTCACCACGCAGGAAGGCCGCCGGAAACATCACGACGAGTTCGACAGCCACCTTGAAGCCTTCACCATACTCCGGGATAATTTTGAATTGTTTTACGTACTTCAGGATCATGGAGTACCTGCCGGACCGGTTGAGGACTATCGGGATACTCACATGGATCCGCAGCTCAATTACCGCGATTTTTTTCAGACCATAAGCGCCCCGGAGGTTGGAACCTACCGCTATCCTGGTTTTCCGTGGAAGTTTTCAGAGACACCTCTTAAGGTCACGCATCCACCGTGCATGCTGGGAGAAGATAACACCTATGTGTATCGTGACGTTATCGGGCTCAGTGATGATGAGATTACCGATCTGGAAAAAAAGGGCGTAATAGGCGACCTCGAATACGACTGGGCCGGGCCGATGCCTGAGTATCTGGTTAAAAGACTGTAACCGCCTATACATCCCGAGAAAATCAGGAAACACCACAATTTTTTGTGTTGGGAACTCATATTCATCGGTAAACTCATATTTCCGTTCTCGAGAATAAACCACCTGCACGGCGTTCTGATGAATTCACAGGCCGGAATGACGGATGGCCATACTAGCCGTAGGGGCGTTCGACAGGGTAGAGCGTTTGCTCAAATTGTTTGCCAAAAGTAAACAATTTCCAAAGCGGCTCCTTTATCTCTCCTGTCATGGACAGGCGCCCGAAAAAGGTCTGAATCCAACTCGGGTCGAATACAAGATTCGCCCCTACAGTTTTCCGTTCAATTGTGTGCGAGTGAATAGTAAATTGTAATCAGTTTTTTTCCCCGGTAACAATATTTTTCACCACGAGTATCAGACGAAAAATGGAGTATTTCAGGAAGGACGGGGTAGGGGCGAATCTGGTATTCGCCCGCGGCGGCACACAACTCTGCCGAGTTGTATACGCCACCCGTCAAATTCGTGTTACACGCGCATGGCCGACATACATGATCCGCTGATCATGGCCCTAAGCGGCCATGGCACCTAGTGATCGGATTATATTTATTTTACGTTCCCCACATAGTCCCTTCGCCCCCTTGGGGGAGAAATAATTGTTTACATAATTGTTTACTCCGTAAACAATCTGTTGTCTGTGCGTTTCCAGAAGGAAACGCTTTAGCAAACAATTACCTCAAGGGGAGAGGAGGTTTTTTTGCTGATGAGACCGTTGCGCCCATCCCACTTGACCGGAATTTAACCGACTCGGAAATTTTCGTGTAAAATGCGTATCGCGGCAAATGAAGGCAATGGTCCGGCATATCGCGGCACGAATCACGCACCCTGATTGCACGGCTTTGGGTGCGGCGTTTGGGTTCATGCGTAAAAATGTGAATAATACTAAGTGGTTAAACCCTGGTTCCTCATTAAAACAGGCTGTTAACCGGCTCGGAAAGTTCCGTGTAAAACGCGTATCGCGGCAAATAAAGGAAATGTTCGGCATATCGCGACACGAATTCCGCACCCTGATTGAGTGGCTTTGGGGATGACGTTCCGGTTCATGCGTAAAAATATGAATAATACTAAGCGGTTAAGCCTTAGTTCGTCAATAAAGCAGGATGTTAACCGATACGGACCACGTTGCATTTATTTTGTTTCATAAATTGGCGCGGACGAAGAAAATAACTGAATAAGCGGTCATGATTTGGGGGGGGAATCGACGAATTTTTTGGGGAATCAATGATTCCTTGCCCATGCTGATTCTTCTTTCTGAATGTTAGATTGAATATCGCACCAGGAGAAATGGATTCAGGCTTCATAACTGATAGTCTGATTCCTGGTTGGCCGGAACTCGTAAGGTCTATTCTGAGTGGCTTTTTTCCCGCTTCAGAAATTCATCGATAGAGATAACCTTGCCTCTAGGCGGGTGGTCTGATCCCATGAGTGAGGTGGGGGCCGGGCGTCTGGTTTGGAGCCCGTATTCTTCCTCCAGCTCCCTGATAAATTCTCTAAGTTTAGGATTTTCTTTCATTAAATCCGCTATTTTCCTGTCCATGTCCTTGATACTTTCGTGCAGATCATTAGTATTGATTTTAAAATCGATGACCTGAGTGAGTATATTAATAAGACTTAAATGCACCCTGAAGTTACCGGTGTGGATATAATACGGGGCGTGACCCCAAAGTCCAATAATCGGAAATCCGCGTTCACGGGCCCGTGTGAGGATTACGTTATGGATACTGATCGGTCCACTGTATTCAGCCGTGTTTAAATTTTCCAGGTCCAATAGCGAATCGAACGTTGACTTGAGACCTTCGTCTGAAAAGACTATGGAAATACTGGGTTCGAGCCAATGAGGAAAATAATCGTAGGTTCCGCCCAGCGTGTAAATTTTTTTGACTCCGTAGCTTTCGGACAGCCCAATGACCAGGTCAACAAAAACATCCCAGCGGAGATGGGGCTCATTTCCTAAAAAGAGAATCAAATCCTGAGTTTCACCGTCGCCCTTGACATAAAAAAACTCATTTTTTGGCGGGACAGCTCTACCGGCCAGCCCGTTCACGATGCTGGCTTCTGGCCTGAGTGAGGTGAAGTCAAAAAAGGAGTCCGCCTTTACGCTGGCCAGCGGATTCGCATTGAGATGGTGCAGCAAAAAGCTTACCACCCCTGAAGATATCTCCCCGGCATTAGGCCACCCGGAAAAGCCCATTATCATAACTGGCTGGTTTAGCACCGGATTATCTAAATATAAAAGTTCGCTCCCCGAATTTTCATCCATCTCAAATTACCTTGTATTCCCCGAAAAAGAATTAACATCGGAATTATATATCGCAAGTTCATATTTCGGCAATAAAATAATACTTCACCTCATTAATATTATGCAACCCTTGACCAAAAAAGGATTAGAGCGTATGCCGGGACCTCTGTCATGGTGAAGGCCGTGAACATCTGCTAAAAAATTTTAAAAATTTACTGTGTTTTGATTTGAGTCAATGTTTTATGGTGCTGCTTCGGGTAATTTATAGTCAGAATTTAGAAGGAGGAAGTCAAATGAGCCAAAGAGAAGTCATCGAAATTAATGAAGAAAAGTGTACCGGCTGTGGCCAGTGCATCATTGATTGTGCCGAGGGTGCGCTTGAGATCATAGACGGAAAGGCTAAGCTGGTGAGCGATGTATATTGCGACGGATTAGGGGCCTGCCTGAATGATTGTCCCGAGGATGCTTTAAAAATAGTAACACGCGAGGCCGAGGAATTTGATGAGGCCGCTGTTGAGGCTCATCTCGCCAGACAGGAAGCTAAAAGGGCCGAGGAACAGCCGGAAACCCTGGCCTGCGGTTGCCCTGGCAGTTCTGTGCGGCAATTAGAAACCGGTCCGGTCGGTCAAAGTGATTCACCGGCCCCGGTATCGAGGCTGAGGAACTGGCCGGTCCAACTCCATCTGGTCCCGACCCAGGCTCCCTTTTACGAAAATGCAGATGTCCTTATTGCCGCCGATTGCACCGGTTTTGCCCTGACCAATCTCCATCAGAATTATCTGGAGGATAAAAACCTTATCATCGCTTGTCCTAAATTGGATGATACCGGTTATTATGAGGAAAAACTAGCCGAAATATTCAGAAGCAATAACATTACGGGAATTCACGTTCTTTATATGACGGTCCCCTGTTGTACGGGTTTGGTCTATCTGGTTGAACAAGCCTTGGCCAAAAGCGGCAAAAGAATCCCTTTGGCCGTACATAAAATCGATTTTAACGGAAGTGAGATGGAAGAAGGCCAGAGGCTGGCTGCGCTTTAATTTTTGTTATCAGGGTTTAATTCCTCAAAGTTTCGTATCAGGATATTTTTCCACTAATCCCAAGTTGTATGCTGCGGAGGAATTCTACCAGGGAAGCAGGCCCGTCAATCAAGAGCCCGGCGGGAGTAACCATTCAAGAAAGGAGGAGCGACCATGTCTCAAACCCAATGTCCCGGTCAAAATACCATGTTCTGGAAACCTGGCGATATCTTCGAAATCATTTGTCCCAACTGCCGAACGAGTGTCGAGTTCTATAAAGATGACGCGCGCAGACGTTGCTCCGGTTGCGGCCATGTTTTCGTGAACCCAAAGCTGAATCAGGGTTGCGCCAAATGGTGTGAATATGCCGATAAATGTCTGGGCGTTAACCGCTCTGCTTCGGGAGAATTAAAAGTAGGATAAAAAGGATAAATAGTGTCTGTCCAGAAATGAGGGATTTTTTTCAAGATCGAGGCGGACGAAAAAAATTGCCGCAGGCATATATTTGATATTCCGATGATAATTTTTTACCGAAGGTAAATAAATGTCCATAATTTTTTTCGTCCAACAAAGAGATTGGGGA
>JAZGHI010000267.1:0-3066 GCA_036480955.1 Candidatus Adiutricales bacterium | reverse complement strand
AGGGGAAAATAAAGATTTCCCTCAACTTTTAACAGGCATATCCCTAAATACACCTTTAACGAGCGCGACGAGTCAGTGGTTGAGCGATTATTAGAGAACCCCTATTGGCAATATTTTTGTGGTTTTGAATATTTCCAACACGATTTGCCAGTTGACCCGACGACATTGGTTAAATGGCCCATTCTCGTAGCTGCCTCGACCGTCGCTAGACTCGGAAGAAGGCAGGTGGAGCTAAAATGTAGGATCATACGGTAGAAAAAGCTTCACATTAACTAAAAAACAGGAATAGATAACACCATGTAACTAACTAAAAATAATAGAAAAAACAGCTTTTGTTACGTACAGCTTGCCATTATCCACAATCGGACCATATTAGCACTTACTGACTGAAATCGTTAATACAGCGCTTCCCTCGGTGGCTCGATCTCCCTTATCAAAGCCTGAAGCCCCAGAAAAGTCTTTTCCTGAGCCCGCCAGAACAAACCTTATGGGTTAAGTTCCGCCTCCAGCCTCTCGAGGTTATATCCCCTGGACCGTGTGCCCGGAGATAGTGTTGCTTCCTGAAAATCCCTCTTGATAAAATTGCGCTCTGCGTAATCGTAAGGGTTATCCGCGTAATACGCGGATTCAATCGATTGAAATTGACTCTTTAGCCCAAATCCTGAGTAGTCTTGAAAAACTTCTCCTTGGGAAGGACTTAAATGCTCAGTGTAATAGCCGGAATAACTACGGGCAAGCTGACCAGGGCTGTAAATCTTCTAAATTATGAACAACCGAGAATTGCTGTATGACCGACTTTTTTTCACTTGACACAAAAGGATGTGAGGAATTACTGTGCTCGGAAATCTGATATTGCTTTTTTTTCAGCATTTTAAGAAGGAATTGTATATCAGTAAGGGTCAACGAACTTTTCTATCCCATCAAAATTCTCAATGGTGTATAATTAGCGATTGAAAAGGGTTGTGTGTGTAAAACCTGGAGATTGCCGCATAATTCAGGAGCATTGCAGGTAGAGCCAGGGGATAAAATCAACGGTTTGAATCGATCCTGTTAGGTAAAAAAAACAACGACCATGCCTGATTATACCCGCCGATGGTTCCTCCATCTCGGCGCGGCCGGCTTGGCTGCGCTCGGGCTAGGGTTGAGTAGCAGGGCAAAGGGGAAGGAGCTGAAGGCTAAGATGCACGACCGTGAAATCCCGGTATCTCGCAATCAGTCCGAGGACGCCGCCGGGCGTCTGGGCGCCAACTCCGAAGCTCTGGACAACCTGACCCGCCTATTTAAGCGCATGATTGAAGAGGAGCGGCATCCAGGGGCCCAGCTCGCTGTTTTTCGACAGGGAGAACTGGTCATCGAACTGGCCGGCGGATTTGACGCTCCATCGGGTCGGCCCATAACCACGGACACCCTCTTTCAAATCCGCTCCACGACCAAAGCCCTGGCCGCCATGGTCATGCTCCGGCTGCACGACCAGGGCCGCTTCTCCTTCGAGGACCCGGTTTCCAGGCACTGGCCCGAGTTCGGTCAGAACGGGAAGCAGTCCATCACCATCGCCCAGATCATGAGCCACAGCGCCGGCATCCCGGACGGACCTCTCGTATCGGCCCGGCAGATGGCCGACAGGGCTGTGGTGGCTGCCGCGGTCGAGGCCATGGAACCCATCTGGCCTCCGGGCACGGCCAACGGGTATCACTCGGCTTCCTACGGATGGGTGCTCGATGAGCTCGTTTATCGATGGAAGAAAGGCAACGTCGCTCGAGTGCTACAGGACGAACTGACCAGCCCACTGGGCATCCAAAACATTTACCTGGGTCTGCCGAAAGAGGCCTTTGCCCGCATGACCGCGATGGTCGTGGAGGACGATGTTCGTGAGCGTCAGCCAGGACGAGCCCGTTTCAGCGATTTCATGAACACGTACGAGGGCGTGAGACTGCCGCTGTCATGGGTCGGCGGTCTGGCCACGGCCCGGGATCTGGCTGATTTGATGAACGTGCTGGCCTTTGAAGGAACTTTTAAATCCCGGACCTTTTTCTCTAGAGAAACGCAGAGGGCGGCCGGTTCGCCCAGGAACGCGGCGGGCGAAATGGACCGCCGTCTGAACTGGCCGGTTCGGTGGGGGCTGGGATTTATTCTGGGCGACACACCGCATATCTATGGTACACCGCCGCACCCCCAAGCTCTTGGTCACGCCGGTGGTGGGGCCGGGGTGGCTTGGGCCGATCCTGAGCAACAACTAGCCGTGGCTTTCCTGTGCAACAGGATGCTGGGCGGCACCCGGTGGTGGGAGCGATACCGGGAAATCGGTGACCAGGTTTACACGGTTTTTAGATAAAGGCGACCGATTTTTTGGTTCCTAGTCCCCGACACTCCAAACTTGATAATCAAAGGAAATGGGAGGAAGCCTTGACCCGAGATACCCAACTGCCCTTGTCATGGGACCTTGAGACGGACGTGGTCGTGGTCGGATACGGCTATGCCGGTGGGATCGCCTCCATCGAAGCCACAGACGCGGGCGCCGATGTCCTGCTCCTGGAAAAAATGTCCCATCCCGGCGGAATCTCCATCTGTTCGGGCGGGGGCCTCAGGACGGCCGAGAACGTCGAGAGCGCGTTTTCATACCTCAAAGCCACCTGTGGAGGCCAGACCCCGGATCCCGTCCTGAAGGCCATGGCCAGGGGCATGACCGAAGTGCCGACCTACATGGAAGAGATGGCCAGGATCAACGGCGCGGAGATCCGCAGCATTCCCTATGTCGGCAACTACCCCTTTCCGGGTTACGAAGACCTCGGCTTCAGTCAATACATCAACATCCCCGGCTTCGATCCCCTGACCTACTACCCTCACGTCCGCGGCATGCGCGGAGGAGCCCGCAATTTCAAATGCGTTGAGGACAATCTGAAGCGGCGTAAGATCAAGGTACTACTGGCCACCCCGGTCAAGCGTCTGATTCGGGCTCCGGACGGGCGGGTCGTCGGGGTCAAGGCCGAGCAGAAGGACCGTCTGATTCACATCAAGGCCCGACGAGGCGTCATTTTGACCTGCGGCGGATTCGAGGCTGACGAGGAT
>JAZGHI010000266.1:0-2863 GCA_036480955.1 Candidatus Adiutricales bacterium | reverse complement strand
AAGGTGTCAATCCTTACGGACGTCCGCGCGGATGTTTATCTTATCAGTCTTGACGGGGGGAAGAACTCCATCGTAAAAATTAATGTAATTATAGCAGATTAAATCATGAATCCCTTAAGCCGCGCACTTGACAGCCTTTAAATAAATGATTATTTGTATTAAGGAGAGGCATTCTCGAGCCGGCGAATATTTTAGTATCGTGAAAAATCCGCCTGGTAGGCTTTAATCAAGTAAACCCAGATGCTTCCCGTTCGCGGTAGTAAAGGCGGAGATAAGGAGTACATATCATGGACAGTTTTTTTAAACCGGAAGACCATAAAGACCGGTTGGACTCTATACCAGAAATTTTACCTATCCTGCCCCTTCGAAACACTATAGTGTTCCCTTTCTCGATTCAACCACTGGCCGTGGGTATCCCGCGGTCCGTAAAATTGATTGAAGACGCGATCAAAAAAGACAGCCTGATCGGTCTGGTGGCTTCTAAAGACGGCGCCATCGAGGAACCAAAACCGGGACAGGTCTATGAAATCGGCACGGTGGCCTTGATCAACCGCGCCGTTCAAACAAAAGATAACAATTTGAATGTAGTAATCCAGGGGATTGAGCGCTTCCGGGTAGAAAATTGGGAGGGGAGCGACCCCTATCTGACGGCTAGAATCGCCCTGGCTCCTGAAACCATCGAGGAGGGGCTCGAGCTGGACGCCCGGGTTCAAGGTCTTCGAAGCCTGGCCAAGGAAATTGTCAGACTTTCTCCGGACCTGCCGGACGAGGTTGGGGATTTTCTGGATCAGGTTCAAGACCCGCGCTATCTGGCCTATTTAGTGGCCGCCAACGCCAATCTGGACATGAAAAAGGCTCAGGAACTTTTAGCCGAAGACAACCTTCAGGTCAAGTTGGAAACCTTGATCGTTCATCTCACCCGGCAGAAGGAAGTTTTGAGTCTGGAGAGAAAGATCCGGTCCGAAGCGAAGGAAGAGGTGGATAAGGTCCAGAAAGAATACTATCTGCGGCAACAGCTTAAAGCGATTCAGAAAGAATTGGGGGAGACGGAAGAGGGTGAATTTGGCGCCGGTGAATATTCGGAGAAGCTGGAGGAAGCCAAACTGCCGGAAGAGGCCGAAAAAGAGGCCAAAAGGGAGCTTAAACGGTTAGAGAGTATGTCACCCCATTCGGCCGAATACTCGGTCATAAAAACCTATCTGGACTGGCTGCTGGAATTACCGTGGCACAATTTGAGTGAGGACCAGCTGGATATCAACCATGCCCGAGTGGTTCTGGATGAGGACCACTACGATCTGCAGGAAGTCAAGGACCGCCTGATCGAATATCTGGCCGTACGCAAGCTTGTCAGCGACCGTCAGGTCGAAGTCGAACCGTCTGAGGAAGCGACGGCCAGTGAGGCCAAAGGGGCTATTTTGTGCTTTGCCGGGCCTCCGGGGGTGGGCAAGACCAGCCTCGGCCAAAGCATTGCCAGGGCTCTTGGACGTAAATTTACCCGCATGAGCCTGGGCGGCATGCGCGACGAGGCCGAGATTCGAGGACACCGCCGGACCTATATCGGGGCCATGCCCGGCCGGATTATCCAGGCCGTTAAGCGCGCCGGAACACGGAATCCGGTCTTCATGCTGGATGAAGTAGACAAAATCGGCTCTGACTGGCGGGGCGATCCAAGCAGCGCCCTGCTCGAGGTGCTGGATCCGGCCCAGAATCATGCCTTTCGTGACTATTACCTGGACGTGGACTTTGACCTTTCAGACGTAATTTTCATCACCACGGCCAATCAGCTCGAAACCATTCCCCCGCCGCTGCGCGACCGTATGGAAATAATCCAGCTTGACGGGTACACCGAGTACGAAAAGGTCCGTATCGCCCAGGGACACCTGCTCCCACGCCAGGTCAAGGCCAACGGCCTGCGCGAAGACGAGATTAGTTTCTCTGAAGATGCCTTAAATAAGCTGGTGCAGGATTACACACGTGAGGCGGGAGTACGGAACCTGGAGAGGCAGATCGGGGCTGTCTGCCGGAAGACGGCGGTTAAAATCGCCGCGGGTGAACTGACCTCCGTGGAGATAACTCCTGAGATTGTCCGTGAATACCTGAAGAAAGAGAAATTTGAATCCGAGATGTCAGAGTCTATTGAGATTCCGGGTATCGCCACCGGATTGGCCGTAACCACCGTGGGCGGAGATATCCTGTTCATAGAGGCTACACGCATGAAGGGCCGAAGCAAGTTGAGACTGACCGGCCAATTGGGAGATGTCATGCGTGAAAGCGCGGAACTCGCCTTCAGCTATGTCAAATCCAAGGCCCGGGAACTTGGCATTTCCCAAGATGGATTCAAGGGCGAGGAAGTGCATGTGCATGTGCCGGCCGGAGCCATTCCCAAGGACGGTCCTTCAGCCGGGGTAGCCATGGTCATGGCCATGGTCAGTCTGTTTACCGGCCAGCCGGTTAAAACCGGTGTGGGTATGACCGGAGAAGTTACCTTGAGGGGCAGGGTCATGCCGGTAGGGGGGATAAAGATGAAAATACTAGCCGCCCATAGGGCCGGGCTGAATACGGTCATTCTACCCAAACGCAATGAACGTGATCTGGACGATCTGCCGGACGACGTTCGAGAAGCCATCACTTTCATACTGGTCGATAAGATCGACGAGGCGGTCAGGGCTGCCGTTCCAATACAGACTGTAGAGAAAGAACACAAAGAACAGGATTGGGACATCCCTAAAAAAGATGTAGCCTAAATAGTGCCCGTCCGGAAATGGTTATTTTCTCCAATCTCATTGTCATGCTCAAATTTAAGTCCTCGAAATACATACAGTATTCCTGCGGGCTAAATTCTCGCATTCCTCGATCTTGAAGA
>JAZGHI010000265.1:0-2668 GCA_036480955.1 Candidatus Adiutricales bacterium | reverse complement strand
GGGCCTTTAGCGGTTAACCAGCAATTTAACCATGAACACCTTAGAGGCGGGCCTAAAACCCGTATCTAATAAGGGGGAAGAAGAAATGCTGCAGACTAAAATGACCGAAATATTGGGCGTTAAATACCCAATTCAATGCGGGACCATGATGAATATTTCCACGGCCGAATTGGTCGCGCCGGTAGCCAACGCCGGTGGGTTCTGCTGCTTACCAGCCGCCACCTATCAGGACAAAGAATCGTTCATGGATGAAGTAAAAAAGACCAAAGACATGACCGACCAGCCCTTTGGGGTGAACGTGGGCCTGTTTCCGGAGATGACCACGACCGTCACCGCCGAAGAACGGATAGATTGGGTCATAGAATCCGGGGTCAAGATCATCGAGACTGCCGGCCGCAATCCCGCGCCGTACCGGAAGCAGATTGTTGACGGCGGATTAACGCACATCCATAAGTGCGCCCGCGTGCGCGACGCGGTCAAAGTGGATGACATGGGTGTGGATATGGTCTCACTCGTTGGTACGGAGTGCGGCGGGCATCCGAGTATGGAAGATGTAACGACGCTCATTCTGATCCCGGCGGCGCTGGATAAGATAAACGGTCCCTTGATTGCCGGCGGTGGTTTCGCGGACGGGAGAGGTCTTATGGCCGCCCTGGCCCTCGGGGCAGCCGGGGTGAACATGGGTACCCGCTTCATGGCCACCAAGGAGTGTCCGATTCACGAGGATTTCAAACAAAAGCTCATCGAGACTCAAGAGAATGAAACTGTGCTGGTCATGAAATCTCTCATGAATCCCAGCCGGGTATTGAAGACACCCGGATCGGAGAAAATCCTGGAACTGGAAGCCAAAAGCGCGACCCTCGAGGAGCTGGCCCCTTATATCAGCGGGCGGGTATCGGCGGGCGGCTGGAAAGAAGGAACGTTTGATCAGGGTATGTATCCGGGCGGGCAGGTGGTCGGCCGTATTCACGACAATCCGACCGTGGCCGAACTGATACAGAGTATCGTGGATCAAGCGGTTGAAGTGAAAGCTAACATGGACAGTATTTTCTGATCCATAATATTATCAGGAATACATTTGAGTGTTTGCCCCAGGCAAACACTCTCGCATTTGAACGCTATCCCCGACAAAGTCGGGGCTTAGCATTTCAGTCGATAAATTTTTTTTAAAAATCTGCCTTAACACAAACACACGAGGAGCGTTTTCATGAATTTTAATAAGGTTAAGCTCGTCTATTTTTCACCGACCAATACTACCAGGACCGTACTGGAAAGCATTGCTCAGGGGATTACGGTTGACAATATTGAGCACTTCGATCTGACGCCTCCCGGTACCAGGACGCGGAACTTTGATGGAGCGCCGGATGATGTGGCCATCATTGGAACCCCGGTGTATGGCGGAAGGGTTCCACTTGTAGCCCTAGACCGGTTAAAGCGATTCAAAGCCAGGAGAACTCCGGCGGTTATTGTAGTTTTGTACGGGAACAGAGAATATGAAGATGCTCTTTTGGAACTGAAAAATCTGGCCGCTGAAGCTGGATTCATACCCGTGGCCGGCGGGGCCTTTATCGGAGAGCATTCATTTGCCAACGATACCACGCCCATTGCCAACGGTCGGCCCGACCAGGAAGACCGGAAAAAGGCCAAGGCCTTCGGGAAGGCGATTTCTAAAAAACTGGGCGACATGAAAAGATTAGAGGATGTTGACCCGATAGAGGTGCCTGGGAATTTTCCTCATAGAGAGCGGGGTAAATCCGCTAACATCTCTCCGGTTACGGATTCGGAAACATGCGCGCTGTGCGAGACTTGTGCCTCTGTCTGTCCGACAGGAGCGGTCACCGTGGACGACTCGGTGGTTACCAACGCCGAAGAGTGCATTTTGTGCTGCGCCTGCGTTAAAAACTGTCCCACGGGAGCAAGAATAATGGAGGCGCCAGGGATAAAGCAGGTCGCGAATTGGTTGAACACAAACTTCAGTAAACGAAAAGAGCCCGAAACATACTTGTAATATTTAATTAAAATCCTGGGGTTTAAAGAATTTCCGAGATTGTTTCCAAAATTTATTCAAATAGAATTTGAATCGACCAAACCCTTCGAGCGATCCCTTGAAAGCAGGGGAAAATAGCTTGAATCTAATAACGTTGAGATCCCTGAAAGCGGCCGAGATCGAATCTATAATCGACACAAGCATTCGGATAAAAGAGAATCCACGGCAATATGAAACCCTCCTGAAGGACAGATACCTGTACATGCTTTTCGAAAAGACATCCACCCGCACCGCGTTGAGTTTCGGAATGGGATTCAACGAGTTGGGCGGGATGTACTTTTTTCAGAAATGGCAGGACAGTAACTTTAGCGTGGGTGAGATCCGCGATGAGGTCCGTTACATAAGCCGGAACGCCGATATTATCCTGGCCAGGCTCAAAGAGAACAAGGACCTGGAGACCATGGGCGTATTTTCGCCGATTCCGGTTATTAACGGCTGCTGCAACAAATTCCACCCCACTCAGGCCCTGGCTGACTGCATGACCGTGAAGGAGATTTTTGGCGGTTACGGTATTACCATGGTTTACGTCGGCATCTGGAACAACGTATTTAATTCCCTCGCGGCCTCACTCCCTCGGCTGGGTGGAAAGCTGATCGGTGTCTGCCCCATCATCAACGAGGC
>JAZGHI010000264.1:0-2133 GCA_036480955.1 Candidatus Adiutricales bacterium | reverse complement strand
AAAAACAGCCCAGCCATCCACAGGTAAATTGACCATATTTTGCAGTTGGCATCATTCGTGCACCTTACTCTGGTTTGGAAGATCCCACCAGAGAGGGTTCGCGGTAAGGAGGCGCCGATGATCTATACAGAGAAATTGACGTGGGCAGGCAGGGAACTAAAAATTAAGCGAGAATCCTCTCCGGTAGATGTTGTTTCGGCCGAAAGCGAGCAGGTCAGGCTGGAAAAAGTCAACATCAACGACCCAGGGTTACGTCCTTCCAACTTTGCCAAAGCCGAGGGAACAGTCCTACCGATTTTTCAGGCCGAGGGCGTACGTGTTGATCTTTCCAAGCGGACCAAGGAGCCGATGAAATTCTGGCACCGGAACATGGACGCCGACGAACTAATCTTTTGTTACAAGGGGGCCATCCACTGGGAGACAGAAATGGGTAACATAACGCTTCAATCCGGCGAGATGTTTGTCATTCCCAGGGGGATCGCCCATCGCTCTCTCCCTCCAGCAGATTCCACGGAAGAAAACATCATCATAGAGCTAAAGATTCGAGGCGCAATCTCGAAACTTATCTAATGGGTAGCCTAGTCTTTAGACCACACTAATGGCGCCCTTCTCGGGATTGTAAGGGTGTCTTTCCACCTTTACGAGATCATAGCTCAGGAAGCGAAAAACTACTGCCGGGGTCTCCACTCCAGATCCTATCGATATTTCAAGCCTCTACGGGGACGGATTGAACCCTCTGTCAATCCATTCACTCAGATCCGCCCCGAACCACTCGGCAGGCAACTCCCGACCAATACCTTTCTTCTTGCAGGCCTCATAGATGAAGGCCCCGGCAGCCGCAAACTGGATTCCGACTCCGGTATTGCTCTTGTAGTAGATGATCTGCTCGTCGCTAACCCTGCCGGGATGTTTCCCAATAAGGACCTCGCCGAGCTCGCATGTCTTTTCCCACCCCACTTTTCCCCCTTCTATAAGATCGAGGAGCTCCCTTTGCTGATTCTCAATGGCCGTTTTTTTGTTGTTGAGCACGATTAAGTCACCGCGAGTCATGGTCGTTGAATCGGCCTCGGTGCGACGGTGAACGCCATCAGTGTTGACGATCGTAGTAACCAGCTGTCCTGGCTCCAGCCAATTGCCGTCGAAAACCGGTTCGCTGGAATTCGTCGCGCACATTACAATATCGGCCCCTTCGATGACCGCTCGCGGATTTTCCTCTGGTTCAATATTCACTCCGAGCGTTTTGGCCATCTCACGGGCAAATTGATTACGGTGCTCAGGTGAAAGACTGTACACCCTCACCTCCGCGATTTTCCGAACAGAGCAGATAGCTTCCAGATTCCGCCGAGCTTCGTTGCCCGAGCCGAAGAGCCCAAGCACTCTGGATTGTTTTTTCGATAAGGCGCGCATTGCAACGGCCGTAGTCGCCCCGACCCTTATGGCAGACAGGCTAAAATCATGGATTAAAGCCAGGAGTTCGCCCGTTTCCAGGCTAAACAGGAGGACGAATCCCCAGCTCCTCTTTTTCGGAGAAGGCCATTCCAATCTTTTGTTGCCGGATACGATCTTCTCGATAACAATCGTCGAGTCATACCGCAGGGCGGCCACGCCTGAGCTGGGCACCGCCCCGGCAATTATATTTGCCATATAGCCTGTCTGGTTCAGGTCTGGAGGTACTTTATATCGAACCCGAGGCCGATTAACGGCGATCCCTCTGGCTTCCTCTGCAAACGCACGCTCCATCAAATCAATACAGTCGCTTACACGAAAGACCTGTTTAACCTCGGCGTCGGTAATCAGAAGCATCTCTTCACTCCCGGGAGCAATTCATCACTCTGCCTCGCGTTTGTCAATAACAAAGAGATGCCTGTTCGACCGATTTTCTGCTTCACGATTCCAGATGAACGCATTATATTCAAGAAAAAGTGCAATTTGGCCCTAGGTTATTCAGACGCGTGTCAGTATGATACCAACTGATCACGATGATGATAGTCGCAGGGTATTCTTTGTCATGACTAAAATGGCCCGGATGTGGAGTATCCAGGTTCATGATAGTTCGAAGTGAATGGAGGAGATCTATGCCAATACCGGAGCGTTACAATACGGGGTATAACATTGGGGTGGGGGGAGCTGTCG
>JAZGHI010000263.1:0-3428 GCA_036480955.1 Candidatus Adiutricales bacterium | reverse complement strand
CCAGCGCTCTAATCTGTTGATATTATTTTGATTAAGCTCTTCCTCCTTTCCCTCTCATCAGCTCCATACTTGTTCCCCAGTATCTTCAGGAAGAACCGCCTAAAGAATTATTTTTAAACAGGGATTTCTGAGTTTTGGACAGCATCTTCATCGAGAAGAATTAAAAACGCCCGCGTGTCTGGACTCATCGATTGAACTGCTATATAGTGACCGCTCTTGTGGAAGAGGTTACATATGCATTTTATTCATAAGTTTATAATTTTATTAGTCATTATCACAACAGTTCTTTTATCCGTGCTCCAAAGTGCTGCTGTTTCGGGCCAGTCAAGATCAAACACCCCAACCAGAAAAGGCCATCTGATTGTCGCACTTCCCACGGAACCGGCCACCCTTGACCCGATCGAAGACCACTCGATGACCAGCCACAGGGTAATTCAAGGAAATGTTCTAGAAGGTCTAGTTAAAATTGGGCGGAGCGGTTATCCCGAATCCTTACTCGCGGAAAGATGGGTAGTTTCCGAAAGAGGTATGACCTATAAATTTTATCTTCGTAAGGGAGTGAAGTATCACAATGGTGAACGGTTTACGGCCGTCACGGCTAAAAGAAACCTTGAACGGGCGATGAAGACAAACGGTTCATCCTGGTCACTGATAAGCCGAATCGAAGTTCTGGATCAATATCGGCTAGTTGTACATCTGAACCAACCTTACTCCCTCTTCATTAACAAATTAAGTTCCGGGACAGCGGTCATGCTTCCTAAGAAAGGAAACGGGCCGGTTATGACTTTTCCAGTGGGTACGGGACCTTTCAAATTCTTCCAGTGGATTCGCGGTGACAGGTTGGATTTGGTCCGTAATAAGGGATACAGGGACCATCACCTTCCCTACTTGGAAAAGCTTACCTTCAAATTTATTCGAGACCCTGAGACCAGAATGGCCGCACTGAAGACGGGTCTGGTGCACGTAGTGCGTGGTTATTCGGGAGCCCCCAAACTTCTCCAGGACTTGAGTTTGGAAACCCGGTACAAATCACTCATAGGCTTAGGGACGGGTAAGGTAATCCTTGCGTTTAATAATAAAGTCAAGCCATTGGATGATCCGCTGGTTCGCCGGGCCTTGGTCATGGCCATCGACCGTGAGCAACTCATAAAGGAGGCCATGTTCGGATACGGGCAGCCCATCGGCTCCCACTGGTCACCCGTCACACCTTATTATGTGGACCTGAAAAATTATTACCCATTTAATGAAAAAATGGCTCGAAGACTCCTTTCAGAATCTGGCTTTCCCGATGGTTTCGAAACCGTTATTAAACTCCCCCGCCGTAACACCACCTTACAACGTACCGGTCTTTCCTTAGCGAAAATGCTGTATAAAATAGGGATTAAGGTAAAACTTGACGTATTACCACTCGAGAACTGGCAGCGTGAAGTAATGGAGCTGAAAAACTATCAGTTGGCCGTCGCGGCTCATCCGGATGCATGGGACCTAGGACTCTACGCAGACCCTGAAGGGTATATTGGGTATGATTCGGAGCGGTTCAGGCAGGCTTATAACTCTGCTCTGCGCGCCCAAAATGAGACTGAAGCCGCTGAGATGTTTGGTCTCGGCCAGAGGATAATTTCTCAAGACGCCGCTGCCGGTTTTTTATTTACCATGCCGACTATTACTATTATGAGATCTGAAATTATGAACTGGCCCAAGGACAATCCGGCTAAAAACCTGGACCTTTCCGAAGTATGGATGGGGAGATAAATCCCTTTGAGAAATCTGTTTGAACCGAGGTATAATAACTTAAATACAGGATAGGATGCGGCTTTGCTGTTATCGACCTGATCCAGATTCTCGGGTGGCTCGTAGAGGTTTATATCTGCTTTTCATGGCCGTTAAGCTCAGCCGCCGTTTCCGTTTTTTAGTTTTTTCCACCCAATTCTACCTTTAGCTGCCATAGTCTGGATTCCATCTTTCTTCATTTTAATAGAAACATTACAACCTGGAAATTTTAATCAAGCCGGAAACCACAGCCACAAGTGTTTCTAAATGAAGTATTTTGCTGAATGTGACAATTTTTCTTGCGAATAGCTGTTTGTTGTTTAAAAATGTGGACCTAAAAATAATTTTTAATAATATCAAATTTAGAGGCGGTAAATGACTGAATCCTTTGGCGAGGCCATAAAAAGGAAAAGAATAGAACAGGGATTGTCGCAAAAAAAACTGGGGCTCAAAGTCGGTGTAACCGGAACTTATATCGCCGACATGGAAAATTATAGTAAAATTCCAAAAGATTCGGTTGTACTTAAAATGGCTCAAGCCCTCGGAATAGATCCCACCTTCTTTCTCTTTACGGCCCTGAAGGAACGGGCTGGTGGAGACGAGGAGGTTGTTCAATTGTACGAAAGGGCCTTCATGGCGTATTCCCGAGCCAGGGTTCGAGGGGAAATAGACGGATCCGAGGAAGAAATGCCGCACTCGGGCCTGATGGCGGCCAAAGTGGAGGAAGCCCTGGAACGCGGCTTCAGGATCATTATCGCTGATCCTGAACACATCCGCGAGGAACCGTATCGTAGCCTGGTTGAGGAGATAGAAAATCGAGTCAAGAAGGGACGAAACGGCGAAGCTCTTGAATTTGACTTGAATACTGAGTTATCGCTCCCATACAATCGAACGGTGCCGGTGATATCGTTAGTGAGCGCGGGCGAGCCTTTCCGATGGACTAACGGCGATTTCGAACAGGGTGTCGGGCTTGAAAAAATATCCCTTCCAGCGGGTGTTGATCCTAAACTGGCCGGCAAAATATACGCCGTTCGAGTTCGTGGGGACTCCATGTCGCCTTATCTTAAAGACGGGGCCACTCTTTTTATTAAAATTGAAAGCCGTGATGAAGTCAGAGATGGGGATTACGTAATCTTCAAAGATGAAGACAATAACGCGTGGGTAAAGATGATCTTATTTCGTAACGATCTAATAATCCTGAGATCCTTGAACACGGATTACCCGGATTTGGCAAAAGCCGAAGACGAACACATTATATTGGAAAAAGTGATTTCAATCGCTTTTTTATAGAATTAAGAGTGTCTTGAAGATAGTGAAGTTTATTCCCCTGATCCTGTTTAGATTTCCTCGATCCAGCCGTGGCTATCACTTTTAAAACCGTACTGGATGGCCGTAATCTCCTCGAACAACCTGTAAGCTAAACGGCCGGTTTTTCCGTCACCTATCTTGACCGTCTCTCCATTAAAGCTGATCTCACCTACAGGCGAGATAACCACAGCGGTCCCGGCGCTAAACACCTCCTTCAGTTCACCACTCTTGGCTTTAGCCATGACCTCGTCAATGGCAATGGGACGTTCCACAACTTCAAACTCGCCCCATTTCCTGATCAAATCCAGGACAGACAGACGTGTGATACCACTTAAGATGCTCCCTCCCAG
>JAZGHI010000262.1:0-3228 GCA_036480955.1 Candidatus Adiutricales bacterium | reverse complement strand
ACATTGTGGTATTTTTTCTTGACTCCCAAATTATGGTGCTTTAATATTATGAGGTAGTTTATGGAGAGTGAAAACATGTAGACACAGCGCTTTAAAAGAAGTTCAATAATATAGCCTTCTTAAGTGTTTTTTTCGGTCAATAGCTTTTGGTCATCGCTTTTTTAGGCGGGTCACAAAAACAATAATAATTAAGAGAGGTCATTTATGAATAAAATTAGACTTAGGCGAACTCGCATATTTCTGTTAGTATTTTTTTCAGCGCTCGTATTATTTCTTTTACTCAGCCTGGGCACATCCTTGGCCACGGAAGCTAAATATGTAGGGGTCAAAAAGTGTAAGACCTGTCACAAGCCACAGTATAAAATCTGGCTCACCCTGTCACACGCCAAGGCGTTATCAGTATTGAGCGCTGATGAACAGAAAAACCCGGAATGTCTGGGGTGTCACACCACTGGATACGGAAAACCGGCCTCTTCGACCGCTAAGTTGGAAAACGTTCAATGCGAGGCTTGCCACGGACCGGGCAGTCTGTATAAGAGCGCAAAAATTATGAGCAAATCCAAATACAAGAAAGACCCTGAGGCGTCCCGGGCCAAATCCATAGCAGCGGGTTTAATATTACCCACGGAAGAAGCCTGCGTGAAATGCCATAACGACAAAAGTCCGTCATTTAAGGGATTTGACTTTAAAGCGGCTTTCGAAAAAATTAAACATTAATATTGCAACCCCTGTCCATTCCTGATCCAGCTCTGATTTAACTCTGATTTAGCCAGCCGGGTCGGGGATGGGTTTCTTCCCGCTCTGTTGTGCCCGACCGGGGCTAAGCGAAAAATACGGTATGGAATCAATTTAATTATTTTTCCCCCAGATAAGTACTTTATTGCGGAAATAAATATTATAAAGCACAGATTTCTGTTCGATAAAAAACCAGACCGGATACTAGAAGCTAAAATCCTTTCAGCCTGGCCAAGATCTCACCTTAAGAGAAACAGAGACTCGATTTAACCCACTATTCCAAGACTCTAACGGCTATAAAATTTAGTCTTCCGTCTTAAATAATTCTTTGAGTTTATCGACTTGTTTTTCCAGCGAGAGTTCCCTCTGGAGGACGGTTGAAATGTAACCGAAAAGAAAAATCCAGGTTACGGCAAAGGCCGCGAAGAGGTACCAGGAATTAGACACTATATTATCCTTCCTTTATTTTATAATTGGGCCAGTCTGTCATCAGCCTCGGCCCTCATATTTTCCACGTTATGCTTCAGGTTTTCCAGTTTCACCCTGGCGATGAGCAAGTTTAAAAACAGAAAACAAAAAGCGACAAAGGTGAGCATCAGAGTAAATTGCATGGGACCGGAAATGTTTATACCCTCTCTGGTGATGACCACCGGATGGATGGACCGCCACAACCGCGTAGCCATGAAGGTTAAGGGCACGTTGGCAAAGCCGATGATCCCGAATACGGCGGCGTAATTCGACCTCTGGCTTTCTTTAGCCGCGTTGCGCAGCATAAGGTAGGCCACGTAGATAAACCAGAGAATCAGCGCGGTGGTCAACCGCGGGTCCCAGGTCCACCAGACGTTCCAGATGGGCTTGGCCCAAATGGGACCGGTAATCAGGACGATGGTGCAGAAAACCACCCCGACCTCGGCCGCGCTGTAGGCGATCATGTCCCATTTTATGTCTCTGGTGCGAAGATATATGATACTGCACACGAAGGTGATAAAGAAAGCGAAGAAAGACAGGAAGGCGGAGGGTACGTGGATGTAGAATATTTTCTGGACGACACCCATGGTCTTCTCGATGGGGGCGTAGATAAAAATCGAGTACAGGGCCGCCAGCATCAAGATTAGCGTCAGGCCCTGAAAAATCAAGTAAAGGTTCCTTTTACCGGATGACATCATTCCTCCTAGATATGTATTCGGTGGTTACTCCTCTAAAATATAATCAAAGGTCAAATAAGCCAGGAGCAGAAAGAGCATATCAAAAGCGATCAGGATCTTCAGCCAGGAAAAAGCCTCGGCCAGCGTCTTCCCATCCAGAACCATTCCCGTAGCCTTGACTGAAGCCAGGATCATGGGTACCGAGATGGGAAAAACAAGGATGGAGAGCAGGACGTCCCGGGCTTTAGTGGTGGCGGACATGGCCGAAAAGACAGTACCGACAGCGGCAAAACCCAGGGTTCCCAGGAAGAGGATCAAGACAATAGGGAAAAAATGGGAAATCAGACTCACGTTATAAAGGACGGAAAACAGGGATAAAGTGAAGACCTCCATAATGGCCATGGAGATGAAAGTGCCGATTAGCTTGGCTAGATAGATACCCCAGCCGCTCACCGGGCACAAAAGCAAGCCGGGCATGGTTCCACGGTCCCGCTCACCGCCGAAAGCCCGGCCCAGACCCATTAGGCCGGAAAAGATGAAAGCCACCCATAGGATACCCGGAGCGCTGCCCACGATTGAATCAGGCGCGATGTCAAAAGTGAAATTGAAAATAATCAGGATCAGAAAGGCGAAGAGGCACATGGAGATGACCATCTCCTTGGACCTGAGTTCAGACAGGAGATCCTTTAGTATTATGGCCCACAGTTGCCGGAAAAACGTCATGAAGTTACCGACAGGCCCGGGGTGCTGGTTTTAGTCCGCTCGAAATAAATCTGCCTGAATCCTTCCGCCTGAACCTGACAACGGTCCTTCTGAAAAACCAACCTGCCTGCATTCAAAATAGCCGCGTGAGTGCAGAGGTCGAGACCCCGGTCCAAGTCGTGAGAGGTCATAAGTACGGTCTTGCCCTGCCTTCGAAAACCTTGAAGCAGTTCCATAAAATCCTCGGCACCGTGCTGATCCAGGCCGGTAAAAGGTTCGTCTAGAAACAATATTTGCGGATCATGGATGATGGCCCGGGCCACGGAAAGCCGTTGTTCCATGCCCCGTGAAAATGTGTGCACGCTTTCATGAGCGAAAAGTTTGAGCCCTACCAGTTCCAAAAGCTCCTCGATACGTTCTTTCAGATCAGAAACACCGTACATCCGGCCGTAAAACCGGAGGTTTTCAAAGGCGGTTAAATGATGGTAGAGGTAGGTATGGTGGGAGATGACTCCGATTATTTTTCGTAAATCCTCGCGTTCCTCTCTGGTGTCGTACCCGGCCAGAGTCACCTTGCCGGAAGTCGGATAGGCCAGGGAACACAGAATCCGGATCAGGGTGGTCTTGCCCGCGCCATTGGGTCCGA
>JAZGHI010000261.1:0-3997 GCA_036480955.1 Candidatus Adiutricales bacterium | reverse complement strand
GGCCGAGTCCCAGGGTAAGGATGATCAGGCTGAGGTGTGAGACTTCCCTTCGCTGCGCGGGTACAACTACGCCGAAATAGAAGGCCATGGCCAGTATCGAGCCAAAGACGAGGGCCAGGATGAAAGCCAGGCCAAAGGGGACACCCAGCCCCAGGAGAGTGAGAGCCACGAGGGTACCGGCCGTGGCTATGTCTCCATGGGCGAAATTCAGAATCCTGGTGGACCGGTAGATAAGGGCCAGTCCCAGGGCCACCAGGCCGTACAAACTGCCCGTGGAGAGGCCTGAAACCACAAACTGCAAAAATTTTGTCATATTTAAACCTTGTTATTAAAAAATCAACGGAAAGGCCAGTTCCGCAAATAAAGCCTCATCTTGAACCATCGGCCATATAGACCATGGGGTTCGAAAATCAACACGAGGATTATGGTCACCCCGTATATCACGGGCACGAATTCCCTATAACCGCTCAAAACCTGAGGCACCAGAATCACGAAGGCCGCGCCCATGATCGAACCCTCGACAGCCCCCAGTCCTCCGATAATGATGGCCACGAAAAGTTCGAGACCCGCCATCAGGGTGAACATGTTAGGTTCGAGATAGCCCAGGAAAAGGCCCAGGAGCGCGCCATGTACCCCGGTGTAAAAGGAGCTGATAAAAAAGGCGAGTAACTTGTAGCGGGCCAGGTTTACGCCCATAATCTCGGCCGCGATATCATTGTCCCGAACGGCAATAAAGGCACGGCCCAAATAGGAGGAAACAATATTATAGGTGACCAGCATGAAAACCATAGCGATCACAAAGTAGAAATAGAAGTTGAAGGTGTCCCCGGACAGACCGAAAGGCGGTGAAAGCTTGTTCACGACCAGTCCCATACGTCCGCCCGAAAGCCGTTCAGAGTTAACAAAGATCTGGTATACGGCGATACCGAATCCCAGGGTGGCGATGGCCAGGTAAGGGCCTTTGAGCCGTAAGGACGGGATACCCACTAACAGTCCGAAAAATCCAGCCATAAATCCAGCGGCCAGCAGGGCCAGCGGCAGGGGAACACCGGCCCCGGCCAGATGGCCGAAGGTGAAAGCGCCAATGGCCAGGAAACCGGCCTGGCCAAACGATATCTGCCCGGTGTACCCGATGAGAAGGTTCTGTCCCTGAGCGCCGATACTGAAAATGAAAATTTGAGCTGCAATGTAGACCATGAAGTCCGACGCGTAGAATGGTAGTAAGATAACGGCCGCGAAAAGAGCGGATACCCAGACCCCGGTCCAGGGCCTTCGGATGAACCGAAGTTCCTCTTTATAACTTTCAACTAGATCCATATTCCGTGTTCCAGCCTATCCCCGGTACAGATTATCGATGGTGTCCTTATACCGTTTTTCAAGAAAACTCCGTTTCACTTTCATGGTGGGCGTCACGTCGCCGTCTTCCTCATAAAATCGCCTGGGCAGCAGTTCAAATTTTTTGATAGTCTCGACCTGGGCCAGGGTCTTATTAACCTTAGTGACCTCACCGTCGATGAGTTTCTTGATTTCCTCGTTCAGCGTCAGGTCGGCGAAGGTGGAAAACGGAATCCGGTTTTCCTGGGCGAACTTGGTGACGTTGTCTTCATCGATCAGGATCAGGGCCACCAGGTACCTGCGGCCGTCACCGATGACCACCGCGTCCTGTATATACGTGCTGAATTTCAGTTTGTTCTCGATGAAAGCCGGGGTGATATTCTTGCCGCCGGCCGTGATAAGAATGTCTTTCTTCCGATCCAGTATCTTGAGGAAACCGTCGTCCATTTCCCCGACGTCGCCGGTGTAGAGCCATCCATCTTTGATGGTGGCGGCGGTTAAGACCGGCTCCTTGAAATAACCCTTGAAAACACCATCTCCCCTGGCCAGAATCTCACCGTCATCGGCGATCTTGACCTCGACCCCGGGCAGAGGTTCGCCCACGTATCCCCACCGCGGCCGGTCAATGTGCTGGACCGCGATTACCCCGGTGGATTCGGTCTGGCCGTATCCTTCTCTCAAGGGGACGCCAAGGGCGTTGTAGAACTCGAACAATTCGGGAGAGGCCGGTGCGGCTGCGCATATAGCGTACCGTATCCGCTCGAAACCCACCTGCCTTTTCAGGTGGTACAGGACAAGCCAGTACATGGGCCAGTAAAGGAGGCTCCAGAGAAAGCGTTCCCCGGTCCCTTTTTTGGTCCGGACATGGCGCATTCCCACCCGGAGAGCCAGGCGGTACAGGAATTTTTTAAGGAAGGTGGAGTCCGACATCTTTATCTCGATGGTGGAGGCGAACTTCTCCCAGATCCGGGGAACACTGGCGAAAATGGTGGGGGAGACTTCCCGCAGGTTCTGAGGCAGGGTGGCCATGCTCTCGACAAAATTAACGGTTCCCCCGCTCCAGATGGCCTGGAAAAGGGAGACCAGGTTTTCAAAGATATGGGCCAGGGGCAGATAGGAAAGCATCTGATCTTTGGAGTAGACCGGATTCACGGCCATGAATGATTCAGTGATGACCAGGATGTTCCGATGGCTGATCATGGCCCCCTTGGGACGGCCGGTCGTGCCTGAGGTGTAAATCATCATGGCCATGTCCTCGAGATCGATGGCCTCCATCCGTTCGGAAACACATTCCGGATTGGATTCTAGTTGGGCCTTGCCCCGGGCCATGAATTCATCGTAAAAGATGATCCCGGGGTGGGAAAATCCCCACAGACCCTTGGGGTCCCAGACCACAATCTGTTCCAGGTCCACCTTGGGAAGGACCTCGAGGGTTTTGTCCACCTGCTCCTCATTTTCCACAAAAAGAATCCTGGATTCGGAATGCCCCACTTCATAGGCCAGCTGTTCCGGTGACGAAGTTGAATAGACCCCGCAGGTAGAGCCTCCGGCGGTCATTGCGGCCAGATGGCAGATCAGCCATTCCGGGCAGTTATCGCCAAGAATGGCCACCCGGTCGTGACGCTCGAGGCCGAAGGCGATCAAGCCGGCCGCGGCTTCCCTGACTTTCTGGCCGTACTCGGACCAGGAGATGCATTTCCAGATGCCGTATTCTTTTTCCCTGAGCGCCACCCGGTCTCCCTGGGTGGCAACTTGCTTGAAAAACAACTCGGGAAAGCTTTTGGCGATCATCTCTGCCATTACCAGGTCCTCCTTTTTTTATAGAGCCTCCACCCTTTCGGAGAGACAGCTTCTCCGCCGTGTCCCAGGTAGAGTTCCTGTACGTCCTCATTCTCCTGGAGATCATGGGATGTTCCCTCCAGTACGATTCGCCCGGATTCCATGATATAGCCAAAGGTGGCGATGCTTAAGGCCATCCTGGCGTTCTGCTCCACCAGGAGGATGGTTGTTCCGGCCTGACTGATCCGTAACAGGGCGTCATATACGTAACGGGCGACTATAGGCGCCAGCCCCAGGGAAGGTTCGTCCAGCATGAGCAGCTTTGGGCGGCGGAGTATGGCCCGGGCCACGGCCAGCATCTGCTGTTCCCCTCCGGAGAGCGTTTCGGCCTGCTGAGTGGCGCGTTCTTCTAGAAAGGGAAATAGTTCGAACATAAAATCCATGTCCTTACGAATTTCCCCCTTGTCCTTTCTACCCCAGCAGCCCAGGTCAAGGTTCTCCTTTACCGTAAGTTCCCGGAACAGGCCCCGATCTTCAGGGACGTAGACTATCCCATACCGTGCGATACGCTCGGGCGACAGACGGTGGATCCGATTTCCCATGAACTCGATAGTACCTTTATTGGGCTGATCCTTGAGCAGACCGGCTATAGTCTTGAGCAGCGTTGTCTTGCCGGCTCCGTTTGGCCCCAGAACCGCGAATATCTCCTGTTCCTGCACCTCGAGCGATATCCCTTGCACGGCATAGATGCGGTCGTAGTATAGGGTTTCAATACTGGCTATCTTGAGTAAAGTTGTCATGCAATTTTTCCGTTTTTTATTCTTACCGGCTGTAACTTAAATTACTGAGGCGTCGGGGCGATTATATCTATAGTTCTGGTGTT
>JAZGHI010000260.1:0-2855 GCA_036480955.1 Candidatus Adiutricales bacterium | reverse complement strand
ATGGACCCAAACTAAGTCTTTTTGAATGGATGAGAGCATAATAGAGATTGAAGCGCAATAGCTGTGTTTTGATGATACCGTCCAGTGTGGATCCTGCCTCAAAAATCACTTCGCCTACTTGGATATTTTCCTCTAATGTGATGAAGTTGCATGTCCGGGTCATCCGGTAATACTCCGCTTCGAGATGGAACCGCTGAGAGAACTCCCAACTTCCCTGGATTCGAAATACACGTTTATTCCTGTCCAATTTCAGTATGTCTTCGAGATTGATCTCTGTGCCCTGACCTAAACTCGGATCGACACGAAGTGAAGTATCCATGAATGCAAAGAATGAACCCAGTTCGAGGGACAGGATGGGAGTATATCTTTCTTGGGATTCAGCTCTGATGGAATTTAGAGGGCAGAGAAATCCCATCAAAATAAAAAAAAGGAGCCGAATGAATTTCATCTTCGTGCTAATTTTAATGAAGCTTACTTTATCGTAATCCTCTCAATTTTTCAACTGATATGGATATAATTCGAACTAGAAAAAATCCCCCAAAAATGGTACATTCTTTAGGTTCAAATCGAATAGAATCACTCCATATTTTCAACATTTTTCAACATTTTCTGTCACACCAGTGGCACATGGAGAGAGGTCTGCACGAACACATGACTCATGATCATGGAATCGGGGTTCGAATCCCTGCTTCCCAGCCTCTCTTATTTTGTGTCCTTCCTCCGGGGAATTAGGCATTTTCCCACAAACAGGAAAACCGAAAACCTCGGGCAATTAGTAGCGATTCTAGTCATTCTGTGTGACATCAGTGATATGGGGAGAGATCTACTTCATGAGTTGATATACTAATCCATGAGCATAAAAATTTGGCTTTCATATTGGATTAAAGTCCTATTGACGTAGCAGAGTGAAACTCATATATTATATTTTTCATAGTAATGATAGAGTTTCTAAAAATGAAAGGAGGAGAGGATGAAAATGACAAAATTTAAGAGAATGGTTTGCATTTCTGTGGTGCTGGCAGGGATGCTCTTCCTGTTTGGAGCGTGTGATAGGTCGGAGAAAACGGAGGAAGCCGAGGTCTCAAAGGCCCAGGTCCTGACAATGAAAATGACCACAGACATTCCGGAATCAATCACCACGCCGGATACGGTAAAGACCCGCATCGGCACTTTGGATTTTTTCGATGGGTATCCATCAAAAGACACGGTGACCAAGGTCTATAACAATCTGCTGTTCATACGGGGTGTGGAGGTCTTCCTCAATACCATGCCTGCCGCTTCTCTACATGCCATTCGCGAGGGTTTTCGGGAGGCAGGCGTGACCCGCAACGGCATCATCGGGATCTTCGAGGATCTGATGGATTCCAAATCCCTCTTCTTAACAGCCAACACTGACAGTGTGTATACGGTCACCTGGCTGGATCTGAGAGAGGGCCCGGTGGTGGTCGAAAGCCCGCCGAATACCTTGGGTATGGTCAACGATTTCTTCTTCCGCTATGTGGCCGATCTGGGCAATGCCGGCCCGGACCGGGGCCAGGGTGGCAAGTTTCTGTTCCTGCCGCCGGATTATGATGGCCAGGAGCCGGAGGGCTACTTCGTGTACCGCTCCTCGACATACGGAAATGTCCTGTTCTGGCGCGGTTTCCTGACCGAAGGCGATCCCAAACCCGCCGTGGACATGATAAAAAATACCACCCGTATTTATCCCTTGTCCAGGCCCGAAGATCGCGACAAAACCACCTTTCTGAACTGGTCCGGCATGGCGTTTAACACGATCCACGCCAATAATTTTCATTTTTACGAGGAGGTCAACGAAGTGATCCAGGAAGAACCGGGCGAGGCCTTCAGTCCTGAGATTCTCGGCCTGCTCTACGGCATCGGCATTGAGAAGGGCAAGCCCTTTGCCCCCGACGCGCACACAAAGAAGATTCTTACCGAGGCGGTCGCCGTGGGCAACGCCACGGCAAGGGCGGTCTCGTTTCATCAGGACGGAGGCGGCGAAACGCTGACCGAAGCATTCCTTTACGAGAACTCGGCCTGGTTCAATCCATTCGTGGGCGGAAGCCATGAATTCCTGAAAAACGGCGCCCGTCTGCTCGATGCCCGCACCATGTTCCATTACCCATACACGGCCGTCACTCCGGCCATGGCTATCAAGCGGGTCGGCATCGGCTCTCAGTACGGGATCGCAACCCTGGATGCGGACAAGGCGTATCTGGACGGCGCCAAAACATACAAACTCAATTTGCCGCCGAACGTGCCGGCAAAAGACTTCTGGTCCGTGATACTCTATGATCCCCAGACGCGCTCCATGCTGCAGACCGACCAGCAGTTCCCGGGCCTGAACAGCCAGCGCAGCGATATGAAACAGAATGCCGACGGCTCGACGGATATCTATTTCGGGCCCGAAGCCCCCGAGGGCAAGGAAAGCAACTGGCTCCAGACCGTGCCCGGCAAGGGCTGGTTCATCATTCTGCGCATCTACGGCCCGCTGGAACCCTGGTTTGACGAGACCTGGCGCCCAGGTGAGGTTGAATTGGTGGAATAATCAAGGGAGCGGATTGAAATACGGTTTATGCGATAATTTTCCGGGATAATTCACATATTATATTTCGAGGAGGCTTTGATGAAAAAATTTACCAGGATGGCTTGCATTTCTGTGGTGCTGGTAGGGATGCTCTTCCTGTTTGGAGCGTGTGATAGGTCGGAGAAACTCGCGCAAGAACTAACACCCGATGTCAAGCTCAGTGATGAGCAAGTCGAGAACCTCGTCCGACGCTCATATCAATACGTAGCAATGTTCAACGTGGTCCAGAAGTTCGCGCTAGACCCTGTCTCCGGTGCAATGTTTATGG
>JAZGHI010000259.1:0-4260 GCA_036480955.1 Candidatus Adiutricales bacterium | reverse complement strand
CAATTCGCGCATTCCGGCACTCCCAACGGTATGGCCCAACTGCCTGAATGGAAAGTCTGGTCCAATAAAAAAGACGGGGTCAAGACCATGAACCTGGACGCCTCCTCGGAACCGGGCAGTGCGGAATTAAAACTCTTTATGACCAAGCGAGAGTACATACAGGAAGACCTTATCCGGGAGATGGAGGAGTCGAACGACAAGATCGTCCAGAAGTTCACCAAAATGTTAGCCAAGTGGAAATTAGTGAAACTGGAGTGCGAATAATGACCTAATGATTAATAACCGGTCATTTTACTAAAATCCCCGGCAGGCTTTACAGGCCTGCCGGGGATTTTTTGTCATCAAAATTGTTCCAGCCGCGAGTTCGACCGTCTGTGGCCGACCAAACAGGTCCATGCTGTAACCCGCCTCATGAGCCGGTTTCAGGAAGATGTCTAGGTGTATGATTTCCAGCGGGGCGGCACGAAGGGGACGGACGTGGAGTTTGTATTCGGCGGGTGGCTCATACGATCCTGCAAGGATCGTGTGAGTGCCGAAGGCACAAGAAGTCCCGCCGTGCGGTTTTAATATACCACCTTATCTTTTTCTTGAGTATCAGCTTTTAGCATGTCATGTATTCTCAAGGGAACATTAGTCTTGACCCGTATAGACACACACAGCTGAACCGCATTGTTTCCTTGGACTTCTTGTTGCTTCGCTGTCGCTTGCAACGCACACAATTCTTATCGAATTGTATACGCCACCCACATGTGTAATTCGATCACGTGATTGCATGTTACAAACAGATTTGTAGGGTGCGCACTGCGCACCAAATAGAAAATTTTATGAGCGTTACATTTTGCGGTGCCCGCCCACGGCGGCGGGTAAGGGAGTCACGTTGGAAATAGGGAACCAATGCTACCTAGGTAACGAAGGCTAAATATCACTGCAGGCTTGGCCTGCGCACCCTACTTTATTGCGAAATATGGTATCGAGGCAGAGCCTCGACTCGATTTGCCCATTCCAGGGCAGAGCCCTGGAACGAGAAAAAAAGGCTTACCCCTTGGCGCTGACGCTGATGCCTTCGACCACGGCGTAAGGATAGCGGCCGTCGTAATTCGTGTCGGAACTGAGCAGCACGTTTTCCTTAAAAATCTCGTAAATGTTGCCGGCGATCATGGTATTTTTAACCCGGCCCTGGATCTTGCCGTCCTTGACGCGGTACCCCAGACTGACCGCGCTCGAAAAATCGCCGTTTATAATATTGCTCTGGCCGAAGCCGATCAATTCGCGGATGAACAGGCCGTCTCTCATCCCGGCCAGTAATTCCTCGCTCGAGCGGTCTCCGGGTAGAATCAAGGGTGAATGGGGATTTGATCCGTTATTTCCCGTGGGCTCGGTCTTGGCCATTCCGGCTGAATCCAGATCGTAAAGGAACCTCTTAAGCACCCCATTCTCGAAAATGGTCTGTTTGCGGGTGGGAATCCCGTTCGAGTCCATGGTCCGGGAACCGCTGGCGAAATCCCGGTGGGGATCATCGATTATGGTTATGTTTTCAGCCAGCACCCGCTCGCCTATTCGTCCGGCCAACGGTGAATCGCCCTTGGCCGCGTTCCGGCCGTTAGTCCCCATGAAAACAGGGAACATCATACGAGCCAGCACTTCCGGCGGCAGGAACGCGACCGCCCTGCCCTGGGGCGGTTCGACCTGGGTTTCAGCTTTCTTCAAGTCCGATATGATTCTTTCACTAATGGCAGCCGGATCATAAAATTCGTTCAGGTCGCACCATCCCCGGCCGGTCCCGGTGGAAATCATGTCCGTCCCACGCGTGCTCTGTATGAACCCTCCCAATACCCAATGGGTCCTTGTGTTTGAATGCAGGACTCCGCCGCTGGTCATGAGCAAGGTTTCGGATTCGCTCCTGTCGGCTGAACACTCTATGAAGAGGTCGGGATCGTAATTTTTGAGGGCGTCCGCGATCCGCCGGCATCCCTGAATCATTTTCTCGCGGGTCAGGGACAGGGTTTTTTTTGAATAGACTTTCACCTTGACCGGGTTAGCCGGGGCCGGGAACTGGTCAAAGTGCGCCACACTGCCCACTTTTGCCAGCGCCACGGCCCTTTCGATCATGGTTTCCAGGTCTTCGATTCTATTTCCCGAGGTATTGCCTTTCCGCCCGTCAAGCAGGACCTCGACCGAGTAAGACATGGATTCGCTGCCGCCGGTGTCCTTCAACCGTCCCGCTTCAAAACTGCAATCCGTATTCTCCGCGTGGCTGAACCCGAATTTGGACGCGTTCGCGCCCAGGCTTTCAGCCTTTTTCAGGCCTTTCTCAAAATTTTCAGTCATGACTTCTATCATGGGACTGCGCATATCGGTCTCCTTCTACAAACCAGCTCAAATCTATATATAGAATGGGAAAATTTCAATATACTTTCACTTCCTCGTAGAGCGGATCACCCGCCTCTATTGCTGACCGTCTTTACCTCAACCGCCTGTTTCGAGACTGGTAGGGTGCGCACTGCGCACCAAACAGCAAATTATATGTCCGTTACATTTTACGGTGCGCAGTGCGCACCCTACTGTCTACATCCCTTATGCAGCGGGTCACCCGCTTCTATTGCTCGCCGCCGATGACCACGTCCCGAATACGAACGTGCGGCGCTCCAAGGCCGACCGGCAGCGGGGCCTGGCCGCCCTTGCCGCAACCGCCGGTCTCGTGCAGCTTCAAATCGTCCGCCAGGCCATCTACATGCTGAAGCGTCTGGAAAAGATTACCCGTCAGGACCACGTCACGGACAAGCTCGCCTATTTCCCCGTTCTCGATCCGGTATCCATGGCCGGCCGAAAAAGTAAAAGTCTCGAATTCCGTCTGGCCGCCGAAAAAATTCAGGGCATAGATGCCTTTGTCCACACCTGAAAAAAGTTCTTCCTTGGATGTTTCCCCGTTCTCAATATACGTGTTTGTCATTCGTACGATCGGCGGCAGACCTCTGCGTACGGCTCGCGCGTTGCCCGTGGGCTGGGCCCCCATCTTGGCCGCGGTCTCCATGGAGTGCAGGTGTCCGGCCAGGACTCCTTCCTTGATGAGATAGGTTTTACTAGTGGGAGTACCCTCATCGTCATAGGTAAGACTGCCCACGGTCCGGTCGATGGATCCGTCATCCACCACGTTTAAATGCCTGGGTCCCATTTCGCGCCCGATGACCATGAGATCCCGTAATTTCGGATTTTCATACAGGAAATCCGCTTCACTGAGGTGGCCGAAGGCCTCGTGGATGAAGACTCCGCCTAGCAGACGATTCAGTATAACGGTTTGAACGCCGCCCTCGACCTTGGGCGCTTTGAGCAGGGCCACGGCCCGCTCGGCCATTTGCAATACCTTGTCTTCGAGTCCGACCACCGCGTCATAAGTCACGGCCGACCCCCTGCTCTCATGGGCACGCTGAACAAGAGAACCTTCGCGGGCCGTGGCGCTGAAGGCCGAATAGACCCGCGGGCGCTCTTCCTTGAAATAAGACCCGCGGCTGTTGGCGAAATAAACGGTGCGAAAATCATCCGTATAACTGACATTGGACGTCTCGATTAGAGGATCGGCTTCGAGAATGATCCGGTTGTAGCTTTGTATCAAATTTATTTTCTCATCCAGGCTCACTCCTCTAGGGTCCCTCTCAAGTTTTGCCGGCCGTTCGTCGTCGATGGATGGACCAAAAGCCAGTTCCGTCTTTTCTTTGCCCACCAGTTGAGCGCACCGGCAGGCTTCAATCACTTGATCGGCCAGGGTATCGAGCGAATCGAAGACCACGGATCCCCAGCCGCCTTTAATACAGGCCCTGACTATGCCACCGGTAAAAGTCGATGAACCGGCCGCTTCCATTTCCGGGCCCCGGAAAGCCAACTGGACAGTCTCGTTGGTTTCGATTCTAATCTCGGTGTAATCGGCGGTGCTTTTTTTCAATGCGTCAAATAATCTGTCTCGCATTCCAGTTCCCCTTATTTAAGTTTCCGTCCTTGCCTTCTCCAGGAGCGGATTGTCGTCTTTTTTATCTTTCAGCAAGCTAACCCGCGGCGTAATGCGGAGAATTATAAATAGATTATATCCAGATATGGAACGTAACAATTTCTATAAAATATTCTTCGGTTCATTAAAAAAATTATACGTTAAAGCGGTGACCTAGGCAAGCGGACTATGGTTTTTTGATTTTTTTTAAATCCTTAGATATCGGTAATACTTACCCAAAAAGGCGAAGATAAATCGCTCATGGCCGCACGGAGCGCGAG